>CANRMH010000009.1 GCA_947631695.1 uncultured Lachnospiraceae bacterium
GCAGGCAGGCTGCTGGCTCCGGAAGGGATAGCGACCCGCGAGAAATGCGCGCAGATCCTGATGAATTATCTTTCAACTGAACAATAGACAGCAGACGGAAGAAAGGCTGCCGCATCGGTTAAAATTTAGCCGGGCGGCAGCCCCTTTTTTTAAATATATTTGCAGACAAAGGGGAATCTGTGATAGACTATCGGGGTATAAAGATATATATGAGGAGATTAAGCGATGCAGGAGATTGGTAACGATATCAGAGAGCAGATAAAGGCAAGGAGAACGTTTGCGATTATATCCCACCCGGATGCGGGCAAGACGACCCTGACGGAAAAATTTTTATTGTACGGGGGAGCGATCAATCAGGCGGGAAGCGTAAAAGGAAAGGCTACGGCAAGGCACGCGGTGTCCGACTGGATGGAAATCGAAAAGGAGAGAGGAATATCCGTCACATCCTCGGCTTTGCAGTTTCATTATCAGGGGTGCTGCATCAATATTCTGGATACCCCGGGACATCAGGACTTTTCGGAGGACACTTACCGTACGCTGATGGCCGCGGATTCGGCGGTGATGGTGATCGACGCGTCGAAGGGTGTGGAGGCGCAGACGAGGAAACTGTTCAAAGTCTGTACCATGCGTCACATTCCGATCTTCACGTTTATCAATAAGATGGACCGGGATGCGCTGGATACTTTTGAACTTCTGGACGATATTGAAAATGAACTGGGGATCGCAACCTGTCCGATGAACTGGCCGATCGGATCCGGAAAGAGTTTTAAGGGCGTCTATGACAGGGGGACCGGAGAGATCGAATTGTTTTCAGATACGAAAAAAGGAACGGCGCAGGGACGGGTGAGGAGGATACCGGTCGACGACCCGGAAGCGGACGCATGGATCGGGGAATCTCAGAAAAATCAGCTGAAAGAAGAGATCGAACTGCAGGATGGGGCCGGCGCGCAGTTTGACCAGGAGCTGGTAACAAAGGGGGAACTGTCGCCCGTATTTTTCGGTTCCGCACTGACGAACTTTGGCGTGGAGACGTTTCTGCGGCATTTTCTGAGCATGACGTCCGCTCCGCTTCCGCGCATGTCGGACCAGGGCGAGATCGACCCGATGAAGGAGCAGGATTTCTCCGCGTTTGTATTTAAGATACAGGCCAACATGAACAGGGCCCACCGCGACCGGATCGCTTTTATGCGCGTCTGCTCGGGAGTGTTTGAGGCGGGGATGGAGGTATATCACATACAGGGAGGAAAAAAAGTCCGCTTATCCCAGCCGCAGCAGCTGATGGCCAGCGAGCGCAGGATGATAGACCGGGCATATGGCGGGGATATCATAGGAGTGTTTGATCCGGGAATTTTTTCCATTGGAGATACCCTTACCGCTTCGCCGAAAAAATACGCCTACGAGGGGATCCCGACTTTTGCCCCGGAGCATTTCGCCAGAGTCCGCCAGATGGATACCATGAAGCGGAAGCAGTTCATCAAAGGCGTAAACCAGATCGCCCAGGAGGGAGCGATTCAGATTTTCCAGGAATACAATACGGGCATGGAAGAGATCATTGTGGGAGTCGTGGGCGTGCTTCAGTTCGACGTGCTGAAGTACAGGCTGGAAAATGAATACAATGTTGAGATTCGCATGGACAGTCTTCCTTACGAATATATCCGATGGATCGAAAACGAGGATATCGACATGAACCGGCTGACAGGAACTTCCGACATGAAGAAGATCAAAGATCTGAAAGGACGCCCGCTTCTTCTGTTTGTAAACGAGTGGAGCATCCGCATGACGCAGGAGCGGAACGAGGGGCTGCGGCTGGCGGAATTCGGCAGATAGGAAGAACTTGGCCGCAAAGACAACTTAGCCTTTGCATTTGCGTATAAATTTGGTATAATCAGGTTGATTGGTAAACAGGCGGCATAACCGTAGGAGGTTTATGAATATGGGAAAAGAAGAAAGAAATATCTATACGCTGAAAGACGATGAAAACATGGGGGAAGTGAAGATCGCGGACGAGGTCGTAGCGGCGATTGCAGGCATTGCGGCGATGGAAGTGGACGGCGTGGCTTCCATGTCCGGAAATATCAGGAGAGAACTGATCGGGAAACTTGGGGTGAAGAATCTCTCCAAAGGAGTGAAGGTGGATGTGGAGGAAGGAATTGTGAACGTATTTCTGACTCTGAACCTGAAATACGGATACAGCGTCATAGAAGTGTCCTCCAAAGTACAGGACAAGGTAAAAACCGCGATTGAAAATATGACGGGCCTTAAGGTTGCGGACGTCAATATCCGGATCGCCGGGGTGGACGTGCCGGAGGAAGCATAAGTGAGAAGAACAGAATTACGGGAGCATGCCTTCAAGTTGTTATTTGGAGTGGAATTCAACGATAAGAGCGAACTGCGGGAGCAGATGGAGCTTTATATGGATCAGCTGGAGGATCTGAGCGGGAAGGACAGGGAGGACATCTGCGCAAAGGTCCAGGCCGCGTCCGAACGGCTGACGCAGATCGACGGGATGATCAACGCCCGCACGACCGGATGGAAGACGACCAGAATGAACAAGGTGGATCTCACGATCCTCAGGCTTGCGGTCTATGAGATGGAATGGGATCCGGACGTTCCGGTTTCCGTCGCCATCAGCGAGGCGGTTCTGCTTGCGAAGAAATTTGGCGGGGAGGGTAGCCCCGCGTTTGTAAACGGCGTGCTTGCAAAGATTGCGAAATAAACGGGAGTGTCATCATGGCGGATCACATTTATACGGTGAAACAGGTAAACGCATATATCAGGGACATGTTTGACCGGGACTTCATGCTGAACCGGATTTATGTGAAAGGAGAGGTCTCCAACTGCAAATACCACACATCGGGACATATCTATTTTTCATTGAAAGACGAGTCCGGAGCGATTGCCTGCGTAATGTTTGCCGGGCAGCGGAAAGGACTCTCTTTTCGTATGCGCGAGGGGCAGCAGGTGATCGCCTTCGGGACGGTCGGCGTGTATGAGAGAAGCGGTTCCTATCAGCTGTACGCGAAGGAGATCCGCCTGGACGGGGAAGGCATTCTGTACGAGCGGTTCCAGGCGCTGAAGCGCGAACTGGAAGAGATGGGGATGTTTGCTCCCGAATATAAAAAGAAGATTCCTGCTTACGCCCGGAAGATCGGGATTGTCACAGCGCCCACAGGGGCCGCGGTCCGGGACATCATGAATATCAGCCGGCGCAGGAACCCATACGTGCAGCTGATCCTGTACCCTGCGCAGGTGCAGGGGGAGGGAGCGAAGGAAAGTATCGTCCGGGGTCTGCGGATGCTGGGAGAAATGGATCTGGACGTGATCATTGTGGGGAGGGGCGGAGGCTCCATCGAAGACCTCTGGGCCTTTAACGAGGAGATGGTCGCAAGAGCCATTTTCGAATGCCCGATTCCCGTGATTTCAGCGGTAGGACATGAGACGGATACCACGATTGCGGATTACGCGGCGGATCTGAGAGCGCCCACTCCCTCCGCAGCCGCGGAACTTGCGGTCTGGGATTATCGGGTGCTGGACGGGGAGATACGGGAGCAGGCGCTGCGGCTGAGACGTATCATGCAGCAGAAGATCCGGATGGAGAGAGTACGGATCGAGGGGTACCGGTCAAAACTGAGATACCTGCACCCGGAGAGCAGGATCAGGGAACAGCGCCAGAGAGCGGCGGATATGGAGGAAGATATCCGCGGCCTGATGGAGAAAAAACTTTTGGCGGCCAGACACCGGCTGGCGATTGCGGCGGAACGCCTGAACGGCCTGTCGCCGGCCAGAAAGCTGAGTCAGGGATTTTCCTATGTGCAGAGGGGAAAGGGCCCGGAGGGCCGGACGATCAAAAGCATCCGTCAGGTGGATCGGGGAGATTTGCTGTCCATATATGTGACGGACGGACGAATCGACGCGTCGGTGCTTCGGACAGAGGCGGGGAACCGTCCGCCGCAGCGCTGAGCGTCCGCGCGAAAGGAGGATATGCATGGAGGAGCAGAACAGGACGGAAGGACAAACGCAAGGACAGACGGAAGAAAAAACGCTGGAAGAAATTTTTGATCAGCTGGAAGATGTGATTTCCACAATGGAGGGAGAAGTTCCGCTGGAAGAGTCTTTCCGGCTTTATCATCGTGGGATGGACATGCTGAAGCAGTGCGCGGAGCGCATCGACCGGGTGGAGAAAAAGATGCTGATATTGGATGAAAAAGGAGAGACGCATGAATTCTGAGGAAATATATCTGGCTGAGAGGGAGCGCAAAGCGAAGGAGATCGGGGAGATCCTCGCGTCGTATCTCCCGGAGCGGAAGGGATATCAGAAGATCATCATAGAGGCGATGGAATACAGCCTGATGGCCGGGGGAAAACGTCTCCGGCCCATGCTGATGCGGGAAATGTACGAGCGGTTCGGCGGCGCGGGCCGGGTGGTGGAGCCGTTTATGGCGGCGATTGAAATGATCCATACGTACTCCCTGGTACACGACGACCTTCCGGCCATGGACAATGACGATTACAGGAGAGGGCGGAAGACGACGCATGTCGTGTACGGCGAGGACATGGGCATCCTTGCCGGGGACGCGCTTTTGAACTATGCCTTTGAGACTGCGGCTTCGGCGTTTGACGAATACCCGGAAGACAGCAAAAGGATCGCAAAGGCGATCGCCATTTTGGGAAGAAAATCCGGAATCCACGGCATGCTGGGCGGTCAGGTGATCGATGTAAAAGAGACGGGGAAGCGCGTTCAGAAGGATGTTCTGGACTGTATTTACGCGCTGAAGACGGGAGCTTTGCTGGAAGCGGCCATGATGATCGGAGCCGCGCTTGCGGGCGCCGGGGAGGAAGAGTTAAAGACTGTGGAAAAGATCGCCTCCGGGATCGGACTCGCCTTCCAGATCCGGGACGATATTCTGGACGTCACCGGGACGGAGGAGATCCTGGGAAAACCTGTCGGAAGCGATGAGAGGAATGAAAAGACGACGTATGTGACTTTGTTCGGGGTGGAGAAAGCTTCCGAAATAGCGGAAAAACAGTCGGAGGAAGCGCTTCGCCTGTTACATACGCTTCCCGGAGAGAACGCCTATCTGGAATGGCTGATCCGGTCGCTGATATACAGAGAAAAATAAGGAGTTCTGCTTATGTTGGAACGAATACGCAAGGAAAATGACGTCAAGAAACTGGATAAGGAGGAACTGAAGCCGCTCGCACAGGAGATCCGCCAGTTCCTGATCGAGAAGATCAGCCGGACGGGAGGCCATCTCGCCTCCAATCTGGGCGTAGTGGAACTCACGATCGCGATTCACAGGGTCTTCACTCTCCCGGAGGACAAGATCATCTGGGACGTGGGACACCAGGCCTACACCCATAAGCTTCTGACGGGCCGCAGAGACGGGTTCGACACGCTGAGAAAGTACGGCGGAATGAGCGGCTTTCCCAAACGGGCGGAGAGCGACTGCGATGCTTTCGACACGGGACACAGTTCCACATCTATTTCCGTCGGCCTCGGCTACGTGGCGGCGAGGGATATTCAGGGGGAGAACTACCATGTGGTTTCCGTGATCGGGGACGGCTCCATGACCGGAGGAATGGCCTATGAGGCGCTGAACAACGCGTCGCGCCTGAAAAAAAATTTTATAATTGTGCTGAACGACAATCACATGTCCATATCCGAGAACGTCGGAGGAATGTCGCGGCTTCTGGCCAGTCTTCGCACGGCGGATCTGTATACCGGATTAAAAAAGGGCGTGGCGTCGACATTAAATAAAGTTCCGGGCGCGGGAGATATGCTGACCCGGCAGATCCGCAAGACCAAGAGCAGCATCAAACAGCTGGTCGTACCCGGAATGTTTTTTGAGGAGATGGGGATCACGTATCTGGGTCCGGTTCCGGGACACGATATCAGCGCGCTCTGCCGCGCGCTCGAGGAAGCGTCGAAGCTGGACGGGCCTGTGCTTCTCCATGTGCTGACGAAGAAGGGAAAAGGATATCCTCCGGCGGAACGCGAGCCGGCGAGGTTCCATGGTACGGAGCCGTTTGAGATCGATACGGGCGAGCCTGTAACTAAAAAAGAGAAGGATACCTACACGGACGTGTTCGGCAAGGTCATGTGCGACATCGGAAAGAAAAACCCGAAGGTGGCGGCCGTCACTGCAGCTATGGCGGACGGGACCGGGCTGACAGAATTTGGGCAGAGATATCCGGAGCGCTTCTTTGATGTGGGAATCGCCGAGGGACATGGCGTGACCTTTGCCGCGGGACTTGCGGCGGGCGGAATGAAGCCGGTGTTCGCCGTCTATTCCTCCTTCCTTCAGAGGGGATATGATCAGATCATACACGACGTGGGACTTCAGAAGCTTCCGGTGGTGCTGGCGGTGGACCGCGCGGGCCTTGTGGGAAGCGACGGGGAGACTCACCAGGGAATTTTTGATCTCTCCTATCTGTGCGGCATTCCGAATATGACAGTTCTTGCCCCGAAGAACCGCTGGGAGCTGGCGGATATGATCCGGTTCGCGGTGGACTTCGACGGGCCGTCGGCGATCCGCTATCCGAGGGGGACCGCTTACGACGAATATGGAACTTACCGCGCGCCTGTCGTCTATGGAAAGAGCGAATGGATCTACGAGGAGGAAGATATCGCGATTTTAAGCCTGGGACATATGTTTGAGGAGGCCGTGAAGACCAGAAGAATGATCAGGGAGATCGGCTACGCGTGCAGCCTGGTGAACGCGAGATTCGCCAGGCCGATCGATACGGAAATGATCGACGAGCTTGCGAAGAGACACAGGCTTTTAGTCACGATGGAAGAAAATATATCCTGCGGAGGGTTCGGAGAACAGGTGCGCTCCTACGTATCCGAGAGGAAGCTGGACATGCGCGTTCTGGTCCTCGCCCTTCCGGACGACTATATTGAACATGGAAGCGTGGAGAAGCTGAGGCGGGAAGTGATGCTGGACGCCTCCGCTATGGTCAGACGGATCGTGACCGAGTATATCACGCTGCGGGGGAAGGTATGAAGGAACGGTTAGACGTGCTGCTGGTAAAGAAAAACCTGGCGCAGTCAAGGGAGAAAGCCAAAGCCCTTATCATGTCCGGCAATGTGTTTGTGGACGGGCAGAGGGAGGATAAGGCAGGAACGATGTTTCCGGAGGAGGCGTCCGTTGAGGTCAGAGGGCGCGCGCTTCCCTACGTCAGCCGGGGAGGGCTGAAACTGGAAAAAGCCATGAAAAATTTCGGGGTGGATGTGCGGGGGAAAGTCTGTACGGACGTCGGCTCTTCCACCGGAGGATTTACGGACTGCATGCTTCAGAACGGAGCCGCAAAAGTTTTTGCGATCGACGTGGGAAGAGGACAGCTCGCGTGGAAGCTCCGTCAGGACGAGAGGGTTGTCTGTATGGAAAAAACAAACATCCGCTATGTGACGCCGGAGGATCTGGGAGAACCCGTCGATTTTTCATCTGTGGACGTTTCGTTTATTTCCCTGACGAAGGTGCTGGAACCGATCAGAAACTATTTAAAAGAGGACGGACAGGTAGTGGCCCTGATCAAACCGCAGTTCGAGGCGGGACGGGAGAAGGTAGGAAAGAAAGGCGTCGTCCGCGAAAGATCAACGCATGTGGAAGTGATCGAAAAGGTAAAGGCGTACGCGCAGTCGATCGGGTTTTCCGTGCGGAACCTGGACTTCTCACCGATCAGGGGGCCGGAGGGCAATATCGAGTACCTGATCCGCCTGTGCAGATCGAAAGGGACGGAAGACCGCGCGGATGGCGAAATCGACGTGGCGGCCACCGTCGGCGCGGCGTTTGAGACGCTGGCAAAATAACGGAGATAACTGAAAAATGATGGAACGTTTTTATATTGTAACGAATGATGGAAAAGACAGCGGCGGATTTGTGACGGAAAAGGTGAAACGCCTTCTGGAAGAGGGCGGAAAGACTTGTATTCTTTGCCGGAAGGATGAGGACAAGCGGATTTTGCGCGAGCAGGTGCCGGAGGAGATCGACTGCGCGATTGTGATCGGAGGGGACGGCTCCCTGATCGAGACGGCCAGAACCCTGAAAAGGAAAGTCCCCATACTTGGAATCAATATGGGAACTTTGGGGTATCTGACGGAGGTGGAGGTCTCAAACGTAGAGTATGCGATCCGCCGGATCCTTAAAGGAGAATATATGGTGGAGGACCGGATGATGCTGAGGGGGATTTTCGGGGACGGCTCTTCGGATGTGGCCCTCAATGATATCGTGGTTACAAGAAAGGGAGGACTTCGCATCATACATTTTGACCTTTATGTGAATGGCGCGCTCCTGAATGCCTACGAGGCGGACGGGCTGATCGTATCGACTCCTACGGGTTCCACCGCGTACAATATGTCCGCGGGAGGGCCGATCGTAGAACCCACGGCCTCCATGATTGTCGTTACCCCCATCTGTTCCCATGCGCTGAATACGAGTAGCATCGTGCTGTCGGCGGAGGATGAGATCTCCATCCGGATCGGCGAGGGAAAGAACGGGAAGACCGAGGAGGTGTATATCGCTTTCGACGGCGCCGATATGGAGGTTCTGAGAACCGGGGAACTGCTCAGGGTCTGCAGGGCGGACGCGACGGCGCGGCTCATGAAACTAAGCGAGGTGAGTTTCCTGGAAACTCTGCGCAGAAAGATGAAAGGAAATTAACGGTATGAAACTTGACCGACACGCAAAAATTATAGAGCTGATCAGCCAGCATGAGATAGAGACGCAGGAGGGACTGGCGGAATATCTGGAGAGGGCCGGATTCAAGGTGACCCAGGCTACGGTGTCCAGGGACATCCGGGATCTGAAGCTCATGAAAGCGCCCGGGAAGAACGGGAAGCAGAAGTATGCGCTGCAGCAGACGGAACCGGCGGAGATGGAGGAAAAATATATGCGCGTGCTGAAGGACGGATATGTCTCCATGGATATGGCGCAGAACATTCTGGTCATAAAAACGGTTTCAGGGATGGCGATGGCTGTGTGCGCCGCCATAGACGCTATGAAATGGCGGGAAGTGGTGGGCAGCATCGCCGGGGACGATACGATCATGTGCGCGATCCGAAGCGTGGACGACACCATGTCCGTGATGAATAAGATCAAAAAAATTGTTTCATAAAAAAACGAGGGAGATATGTTACAGTATTTGCATGTGAAAAATCTCGCCCTGATCGATGAGATCGAGGTCGATTTTACAAAAGGTTTGAATATTCTGACCGGGGAGACCGGAGCGGGGAAATCCATCCTCCTGGGATCCGTGAATCTGGCGCTGGGCGGCCGGTATACGAAAGAAATTCTGCGGCAGGGGGCAAAATTCGGTCTGGTTGAGTTGATCTTCCGGGCGGAGAAGCCGGAGCAGATCAGGAAGCTCGAGGCGCTGGGCGTTTATCCGGAGGACGGAATGATCGTGTTTGCGCGGAGGATGACGGAAGGAAAGAGCATTAGCAGGATCAACGGGGAGACGGTCCCGATGAGTCTGCTGAAAGCCGCCGCCTCTGTGCTGATCGATATTTGCGGACAGCACGAGCATCAGTCGCTTCTGGATCCGAAGCATCAGCTCGGCATCCTGGACGGGTACGCCGGGGACGAGTTAAAAGGGATTTCAGAGCAGGTCAGAACCTCATATGAAGTCTATAGATCCTGCGCGAAGGAGTTCAGGGAGGCGGACCTGAATGAGGAGCAGAGACTCAAGGAAGCCGCGTTTCTTGAATTTGAAATCCAGGAGATCGAGAACGCCAATCTGCAGGACGGGGAGGACGAGGAACTGGAGGAACGGTACCGCCGTATGCGCATCGCCGGAAAGATCGCCGGAAGCTTAAGCGAGACATACGGGCATACCTGCACGGACCGTCACGGCAACGCGAGCGACATGCTCAGCCATGCGATCCGGCGCATGTCGGACGCCGCACGCTATGACCGCCGGGCAAAGGATCTGGAACAGCAGCTTCTGGATATCGATAATCTGCTGAATGATTTCAACCGTGAGTTGTCGGAGTACATTGACGGCCTGGAATATTCGGAGGAAGAATTCCGGGCGGCACAAGAGCGGCTCAACGAGATCAACCGCCTGAAGTCAAAGTACGGAAATACCGTAGCGGATATCAGAAAGTATCAGACGGAGCGAAAGGAGCGCCTGCAGATCCTGAATGATTATGAGCGGTACATGGACGAATTGAGAACCCGGTGCGAACAAAGCGAGAAGGAACTTGGCGGTTACACGGAAGAACTCTCCAGGATCCGCAGAAAGCATGGGGAGATCCTGAGTGAAAAGATCCGGGAGGAACTGAAGGATCTGAATTTCGCGGACGTCCGCTTCGAGATTGCGTTTCACAGACTGCCGGGGTATACGGCTTCCGGGAGGGATGAGGCGGAATTCCTGATCTCCATGAATCCGGGGGAACCTGTGCGGCCTCTCTCGGAGATCGCCTCAGGGGGCGAACTTTCCCGCGTTATGCTGGCGATCAAGACGGTGATGGCCGGCCGGGACGAGATAGAGACTCTGATTTTTGACGAGATCGACGCGGGGATCAGCGGGCGCACGGCGCAGAAAGTTTCCGAGAAGATGGCGGTGATCGGCCGCAGCCACCAGGTACTCTGCATTACTCATCTCGCGCAGATCGCCGCTATGGCCGACTCGCATTATGTGATCGAAAAAACGGTGGAGGGCCAGGTCACCAGGACAGAGATCCGAATGCTCTCGGACGAGGATTCCATACAGGAACTGTCAAGGATACTGGGAGGAGCAAAGATCACGGAGACCGTGCGGCAAAACGCCGGAGAGATGAAGGAGCTGGCGAAAAAGATCAAGCAAAAGGAAGCTGCAGTATAAAATAATTGATTACGAAAGAATTAATTTTGCGATTTGACTTGATTTCTCGCTCATCTCATGCTAAGATAACGTTAATTGGTTATCGCTTATCCAGTAGAATCAGAGCGATGCAAGTGTAAAGATTTTATGAACAAAAAAACAGTGATAGGGGGTAATACGAATGAAAAAGGCATTGATCGCTTTTTTCAGCATGGCATTAGCCGTGATGATGGTTTTGCCTGTGAGCGCGTCTGCTCCGGCCGGCCTGAATGAAAATGAACAGAGAATTATGGAATTGATCCGAAGCAAGAATCCTCTTGCTGGCAGAGAATATATCGTTCCGGTGAGTTACGCAAATCAGGCGGAGAATTTCTTCCTGCAGGTGGACGTGACGGCGGAGCAGGCGGATGAGATTATCGGCTACATTCAGAAGGGGATCGATAAGCTGAAACTCCGGCAGGATGTGATCCGCGCAGCGGGCGGCGACGTCTTCAATCTGAGAGGACTGGCTTACAACGACAAGAAGGACATTCTGGAGTACGGGCAGAAGGCCTGTGCGGTGGTCGGATTGAATCTGATTTTTGACGGCACAAACGTAGTGATCACGGACGCCAAGGACAACTCCAAATTATATTTCTCAGACGCGCCGATCATCAAGGTGACGGGAATGGAGACGAGTACGAACACGGCGATGATAGTCGGGATCGTTCTGGCGGTGATCGCGGTTGGCGGCGCGGTGGCGCTGGTCATTAGAAAGAGGAGGCAGATGGCCTGATGGGTGAACAGACAAGAGGTTCTGCCACTGTTCGAAAACATCATAAAAGAAGGTGGATGGGGTTTGTATTAACCCCATTGCTTTTTGTTATTCTTGCCGCCGCCATTCTGTATGAACTGCTCTTTTTGCTGGTGGGAGATGTGGTTGGCTACGCTGGAATGGCCTTCCTGGATAACCCTCCGGTTCTCTCGGATGAGATCAGAAGCATCTTCGTCGAGCCGCCGGAGCAGAGCGGGGAGGATACCGGAGTAAGCGTCGCCCTGTCTGAGATTGAATTTCCCAGTTATGACACCATTTATGGAAGGATTCAGATCGATTCGGTGGGGATCGACTGTCCCCTCGTGTACGGGGACAGCGATAAGGCTCTCCTCAACGGCGCCGGCCAGTATATCGGGAGTTATCTCATCGGCTACGGCGGAACGACCCTTATTGCCGCCCACAAGAACCTTCATTTCGAGAAACTTCCAGGGGTGAAGCCGGGAGATTTGGTGACGGTCACCACCAGCTACGGCGTCTATCGCTACAAGGTGGTGGGTACCGCGGTGAAATCCGATGCGGATGCGACCGCTTACGATCTGAGCAGGGAGGACGAGAATATCATTCTCTACACCTGCTATTATGAGAAGACGCCGGTGGGCAACGTCAAGAAAAGATTTTATGTGTACGGCGATTACGTGTCCGGCCCCATGCTGGACAAGGACGCCTGAGACGGCAGGGAAGGAATTGGACTTGTAATGAGTATGAGAATGGATGGAAGAAGCGATTATCAGTGGGCGGGAGCCTATCTGCTTTCGTTTATGCATTTTTTGGTCATGATGGCGGTAACGGTTGGACTCCTCCTGCGGACGACGGTGATGGATGAAGAATTCGTGATGGACAAGGTAAGCCATTCGCAGTATGCGGCGCTTTTGACGGAGCAGATCCAGAAACAGATAGTGAACTGGGGCGCGGTCAGCGGCGTGGAAGATGAGACGGTTTTCACGGACGTCGTCACCGAGGAGAGGGTCGCGGAGGACACTCTGAAATATTTCCGGGGCGCCATGGAGGGATTGAACAACCTGGACACCTCCGATCTGGAGAAAGAGCTTCGGGACTCGATCGGCAGCTACGCCAAAAGCGGAGATACCAGCGAGGTGTCCGAGGAGGAACTGCAGGAGAATATCAACCACCTCGTACAGCTGTGTGTGGATGGATATCGCCAGAAAGTCGCCGTGGGGATGCTTCCGAAAATAGGAGGGATCATCCATCAGTTCAGGCATCCGGCGGATATAGGACTCTATGCCGGGCTGGCAGCTATCCTGCTTCTGACGGGAGGGATCTTTCTGGTGACGCATTATGTGAAACGCGGGCTTCGGTTTCTGATTTATTCCCTGTCTGCGTCCGCGCTGGCCTGGTGGGCATTCCTGATCTGGACCTGGGCGTCGGGAGTGATCTCCAGGGTTGCGCTTACGTCGAGACCTCTCTACACGCTTGCCAGGGACGTTATGAACGCCATGTATGCCCGCGCGTGCATCGCTGCGCTGGCGGTGACGGTTTTGCTCGCCCTGCTGGTTGGCATCCGCGTGGTTCTGAGACGGCGTGAAATTGAAAAAAAGTAAAATAGACGATACGAAAGAAAAATACGAACGGTTGTCCATATCCCGGCAGAGGGAAGCGGACGGCCGTTTTTTTGTCTTACAGAAAACCAAGTTTCCTGTAAGACAAAAAGCGCTTCGAGGAAAATAATCCCAGTGTGAAAAAACAGCATTTCCACATACTAAGACAGATAGTTGTGTGGAAAGGAAATGCGGTATGAGAAAATATTGGTACAGACGGGTTTTGATTATGATTCTTGCGTTTACGGTTTCGGTCGGAGGAAGCTATTATCTGATCGAGAACCGGCAGCAGATGCTCGAACAGGAGGTGAACGCACAGGCCTCCCAGGAATTGCTGATCCCGGGCGGAATGCCGATCGGCATTTATCTGGAGACAGAGGGAGTCCTGGTACTCGGAACGGATGCGGTGACGGCGGAGGACGGATTAAATTATGAGCCGGCCGCGCATCTGGTGAAGGAAGGGGATTATATTGTAGCGGTCGAGGGAAGGGAGATCTCAGATAAAAATGATCTGATCCGGACGCTGAACGATCTGGAAAAAGACGAGGTAGTTTTGAAGATACGCAGGCACGAACAGATGATTGACGTGCGGGTTGGGACGGTAAAGTGCGGCGCCAGAGAATATAAGCTGGGAATCTGGGTGCGCGACAACGCGCAGGGGCTTGGCACCGTCACCTTCCTGAACGCGAACAGCCAGTTCGGGGCGCTGGGGCATGGGATTCACGACGTGGATACCAACGAGCTGCTGGAAATTTCGGACGGAGTACTGTACACCACCAGTATCCGTGATATCCAGAAAGGGGAAAACGGGCTTCCCGGCGGGATGGAGGGAGTGATCGTCTACAACAATTACAACGTCCTGGGAAGTATCGACCGGAATACGGATCGGGGGATCTTCGGTACGGTGGACCGGGTGGAAGCGCTGTTTGCCAATATGGAGCCGATGCCGGCTGCCTCCCCCGATGAGGTAGAGACGGGAAAGGCATATATCCGCTGCGCGGTCACAGATTCCGTGGAGGAATATGAAATACAGATCACCACTGTCGACACGCGGGAAAAGGAGGCGAATAAGAGGCTGGTGATCCAGGTGACGGACGAAAAACTGCTGAACCTGACCGGCGGAATCGTGCAGGGGATGAGCGGAAGCCCGATCATACAGAATCACAAGATCGTAGGGGCGGTCACCCACGTATTTGTCAATGATCCGACAAAAGGTTACGGAATTCTGGTGGAATCTATGCTGGAAGAGATGTAGAATTGTATGAAAAAATATCGAATAACATCGAGTATTAAAAATAGAGTCGATAGATGTCAAAATTTTACGACATATACTTCTTGCTTTGAAATATGTACGGATAATATAATATTTTTCGGTACAAGCGGTGTGAAGTAAGGAGGATCATGGAATGGAAGAGATTAGTGTAGCAATTGCCGACGACAACGATAGAATTCTGGAATTACTTGACGAGATCATCAGCAGCGACAGGGAACTGAAACTGGTAGGAAAAGCGGGAAACGGTGAAGATATGTGTAAGATCATCAGGGAAAAACAGCCGGACGTCGTGCTGCTGGATCTGATCATGCCAAAGATGGACGGATTAAGCGTTATGGAACGGACGAATCATGACGCAACTCTGAAAAAACATCCGAATTTTATCGTCGTCACAGCCGTGGGACAGGAAAGGATTACGGAGGACGCCTTCAACAAAGGCGCGGTGTACTATGTGCTGAAGCCGTTTAATAATAAAGACATCATAAACCATATTAAGAGAGTCAAAAGGGAGGGACGCAGGGAGCCGCTGACGGTTCAGGAAGCGGGAAAGGCGGCGGAGGAACAGATGCAGGTAAGCCTGGAGAATCGGGTGACCGATCTGATCCACGAGCTTGGGATCCCCGCGCATATCAAGGGCTACCATTATCTCAGGGATTCCATCATGATGGCGGTGGACGATATGGATGTTCTGAACGCCGTCACGAAAGTTCTGTATCCTACGGTGGCGAAACGCTATCAGACGACGCCGAGCCGGGTGGAGAGGGCGATCCGGCACGCGATCGAGGTATCCTGGAGCCGCGGGAAACTGGACACTCTGCAGGAACTGTTCGCCTATACGGTGAGTACGGGGAAGGGAAAACCCACGAATTCGGAGTTTATCGCGCTGATCGCGGACATGCTGCGGTTAGAATATAAAAGATAAAGCTTTTCTTCCGGCTGAAAATGAGATATACTAAAGTATATATATCTCGAATGGGAGGAAAGAGTTATGAAAAAAATACTTTTTGCAGCTTCTGAATCGGTGCCTTTTATCAAAACAGGAGGTTTGGCAGACGTGGTCGGATCCCTGCCGAAATATTTCGACAAAGAGAAATACGACGTGCGTGTGATGATACCTAAATATATGTGCATAAAAGAGGATTGGAGAAATCAGCTTACATATCGCACACATTTTTATATGGATCTGAACTGGAGAAAAGAGTATGTGGGTATTCTGGAACTGGAATACGAAGGGATCAGGTTTTATTTTATAGACAACGAATACTACTTCAGCGGCCCCTCGCCCTATGGAGAGATCTACGCGGATATAGAAAAATTCGCGTTTTTCTCAAAAGCGGTGCTGAGCGCTCTCCCGCTGATCGATTTCCGTCCGGACATCATCCACTGTCATGACTGGCAGACGGGGCTGATTCCGGTTTATCTGGACAATTTCCGCTACGGCAATGAATATTACCGTGGGATCAAGACGGTGATGACGATCCACAACCTGAAATTCCAGGGGACGTGGGACGCAAAGCGGGTGCAGGACATCACGGGGCTTCCTCCGTATTATTTCGCTCCGGATAAGCTGGAAGCATATCAGGACGCCAATTATCTGAAGGGCGGGATTGTGTACGCGGACAGGATCACGACCGTGAGCAATTCCTATGCGGAGGAGATCAAGATGCCGTTCTACGGGGAAAAACTGGACGGCCTGATGAACGCGAGGGCGAACAGCCTGTCCGGGATCGTGAACGGGATCGACTATGAGGCTTACGATCCTGCCGAGGACCGTTATATTGCGAGAAGGTACACGGTAGATACTTTCCGCAGGGATAAGGTGAAGAATAAGATGGCCCTGCAGGAAGAGATGAATCTGGAGAGGGATCACCACAGAATGATGATCGGTATCGTGTCCAGGCTTACGGATCAGAAGGGATTTGACCTGATCGCCTATATCATGGATGAGTTATGCCAGGACGCGGTGCAGATCGTGGTACTGGGAACCGGGGAGGAACGCTATGAGAATATGTTCCGCCATTTCGCATGGAAATATCCGGATAAGGTGGCCGCGAATATTTTCTACTCGGAACCGTTGTCCCACAAGATCTATGCGGGCTGCGACGCCTTCCTGATGCCGTCGCTGTTCGAACCCTGCGGGCTGAGCCAGCTGATGAGCCTGCGGTACGGCACGGTGCCGATTGTACGGGAGACCGGAGGACTGCGGGATACGGTGGAACCTTACAATGAATACGAAAAGACCGGGACAGGATTCAGCTTCGCCAACTACAACGCGCACGAGATGCTCGGCGCTATCCGGTATGCGGAGCAGATCTATTACGATAAGAAGAGGGATTGGAACAAAATTGCAGAACGGGCGATGAAAAAAGATTTTTCATGGGGCAATTCCGCGAAACAGTATGAAAAACTGTACGACCAGTTATAGATCACAGAAAAACACGGCAGAAGAAAGGCGGAAATATGAAGATCAAAGAGATACTGAAGGAGCAGAAGGTACATATATCGTTTGAAGTCTTCCCTCCGAAGACGGATGCGAACTACAGCAGCGTGCTGGACGCCACGAGAAAGATCGCGGCGCTTCGGCCGGCTTTTATCAGCGTCACCTACGGCGCGGGCGGAGGAACAAGCAAGAATACGGTCAGCATCGCCTCGCAGATCAGGGACGATTTCGGCGTGACCAGCCTGGCGCATTTGACCTGCGTGTCCTCCACGAAGGAGGAGGTGCGCCAGGTCATCGGGCAGCTGAAGGAAAAAGGAATCGAAAATATCCTGGCGCTGCGCGGAGATCTGCCAAAGGACGGGGAGTACCCCATTCCCAACCATTATCGTTACGCCTGCGAGCTGATCGAAGACATAAAAAGCCAGGGAGATTTCTGTATCGGCGCGGCATGTTACCCGGAGGGACATGTGGACGCGGAACACAAGAAGGACGATATCAGGTATTTAAAGCACAAGGTGGACTGCGGAGTGGATTTCCTGACAACGCAGATGTTTTTTGACAACAGTATCCTGTATAATTTCCTGTATCGCATCCGGGAACAGGGGATCACGCTTCCCGTGCTGCCGGGGATCATGCCGGTGACGAACGGAAAACAGATGAAGAGGATCTGCGCCCTGTCCGGGACGGCGCTGCCGGAACGTTTTCGCTCGATCATCGATTGTTTCGGCGACCATCCTCGCGCGATGCAGCAGGCCGGGATCGCGTACGCCACGGATCAGATCATCGATCTGATCGCAAACGGGATCCGTCACATACATATCTATTCTATGAATAAGCCTGAGGTGGCGGAAGCAATCATGACGAATCTGTCTGCGATCATAGAATCATAAGGAGCCGAAATGGACGGGAGGATGAAGGAAGCGCTTCGTTATCTTGGATATGGCAGGCATGCGGTAGATGAGCGGACGATGGGACTGATCGAAGACTCCTTTGCGGAGTTGGAGGAGGTCGCCGATCGAAAGTTTGTCTATCGCATTTTTGAGTTGATCCGGGATGGAGAAGCGGATATCAGAATAGGACGGATGCAGATCCACAGCGCAAGTCTGGGAAGAAACATGAAGGGCTGCACGCATGCGGCGCTGATCGGAGCTACGCTGGGGATCGGAGTGGACATGCGGATGAAACGGCATTCGCTGAACGATATGGCGCGGGTCGTCGTGCTGCAGGCGTGCGCCTCGGTGATGCTGGAGGAGTATCTGGATGAATGCCAGGCCGGACTCGAAAAGGAGCTGGAGGCGCAGGGGCGCTTCCTAAGGCCGAGGTTCAGCCCGGGATACGGGGACTTTTTGATCTGTCATCAGAGCGAGATCCTGCGGATGCTGGACGCTCCGAAGAAGATCGGACTTACTATGACAGACGGCTATATGCTGACCCCTGTAAAATCGGTGACCGCCGCGGCGGGGATCAGCACGACAAAAGAACCCTGTCACATCAGGGGATGCGAGTCCTGCGGCAAGCGGGACTGCAGCTATCGGAGGAATTGAAAATGTTGCTGGACAGATTGGGAAAAGAACTGCTGTTTTTGGACGGCGGGATGGGAACGCTGCTTCAGGAGAAGGGACTGCAGCCGGGGGAACTGCCCGAGATCTGGAACCTGGAGCATGCGGATGAGATTACGGATATCCACCGGAGGTATGTGGAGGCGGGAAGCGATATGGTGCTGACCAATACTTTCGGTGCGAACGCGCTCAAATTCCACAGCGGCAAATACCGTCTGGAGGATATTGTGAAGGCGGGAGTCGCATGCGCGAGGAAGGGAGCGGAACTCGCGGCGGACGGACGGGAAGTGTATGTCGGGCTGGATATCGGGCCGACGGGAAAACTTTTAAAACCTATGGGGGATCTGGCGTTCGAGGAAGCCTATCTCGCGTTTCGGGAGACCGTCCGCTACGGAGTGCAGGCCGGAGTTGATTTTATCCATATTGAGACTATGAGCGACACATACGAAGTGAAAGCTGCGGTTCTGGCCGCGAAGGAAAATTCGGACCTCCCGGTGTGCGTGACCATGATTTTTGACGAGAGGGGAAAGCTTTTGACGGGAGGCGACGTGCCGTCGGCCGTAGCGCTGCTGGAAGGACTCAGGGCGGACGCGCTGGGAGTAAACTGCGGACTCGGACCCAGGCAGATCTTTCCTGTCGTGGAAGAAATTCGAAGATATGCTTCGATCCCCCTCATTGTGAAGCCGAATGCGGGGCTGCCCAAACAGAAGGACGGGGCCGTGTTCTATGATATTGATCCGGAGCAGTTTGCAGGAGACATGCGCAGGATCGTCGAGATGGGCGCCTGCGTTGTCGGCGGATGCTGCGGGACGACGCCGGAACATATCCGGAAAATGGCGGAAAGCTGCGCCTGCCTTCCCGTTCTTTGCGCGGAGGCAAAGGAGGACACGATCGTCTCTTCTTACGGAAAAGCGGTGACGCTTGGGGATTGCCCGATCATCATCGGAGAGAGGATTAACCCGACCGGGAAGAAAAAATTCAGGCAGGCGCTCAAAGATCACGATATAGACTATATTTTGAAGGAAGCGGTTGCCCAGCAGGACAGCGGGGCGCATATCCTGGATGTGAACGTGGGACTTCCGGATATCGATGAGAAAAAGATGATGTGCGAGGCAGTTGAGCAGCTGCAGAGCGTAACCAGCCTGCCCTTGCAGATCGACACGTCCGATCCGGAGACGATGGAGGCCGCGATGCGGATATATAACGGGAAACCGATGGTGAATTCCGTAAATGGAAAGCAGGAGTCTATGGATCAGGTGTTCCCTCTGGTACAAAAATATGGCGGAGTGGTGGTCGGGCTTACCATCGACGAGGACGGAATCCCTCCGACGGCAGAGGGCCGCGCGCGGATTGCGCAGAAAATAATCCGCGAGGCCGCAAAATACGGAATCGCGAGGAAGGATATTGTGATCGACGTACTCGCCATGACGGTCAGTTCTGAGCCGGAGGGAGCGAAGACCACGCTGGAGGCGCTGCGGCTGGTGCGCCGCAGATACGGAGTCCGGACGGTTCTTGGCGTATCGAATATCTCATTTGGCTTGCCCGGACGCCCTCTGATCAATTCCAATTTCTACACGATGGCCATGCTGAACGGGCTGAGCGCAGGGATCATCAATCCGCTGTCCGCAGATATGATGGGTTCCTATCACGCTTACCGCGCGCTGATGAATTACGACGAAAACTGCAGGGAATACATCTCGCGTTACGGCAAAGAGCAGCAGAAGGACCAGGGAGCGGTTACCGCCGCGCCCGCGCAGATCACGCTGAAAACCGCCATCGAGAAGGGATTGAAGGAGGAAGCTGCGCTGGCGGCGAAAGCGCTGCTTGCCGCAGAGGAACCACTTGACATTATCAATTCACAGATGATCCCGGCTCTGGACGAGGTGGGGAAGGGGTTCGAAAAGGGTTCCATTTTCCTCCCGCAGCTCTTGATGAGCGCGGACGCGGCCAGAAGCGGGTTCGGGGTATTGAATGAAGCGATGGCCGCGGTTGGGGGATCGGATGAAAAGAAGGATAAGATCATTCTCGCCACAGTCAGGGGAGACATTCACGACATCGGAAAGAACATTGTGAAAGTACTTCTGGAAAATTACGGGTTCGACGTGATCGATCTGGGCAAGGACGTCGCGCCGGATGTAATCGTCCGGGAGACGCTTAAGCGGAATGTGCGGCTGGTGGGCCTGAGCGCCCTTATGACCACTACCGTGGCCAGCATGGAACAGACGATCCGCCTGCTTAGGCAGCGCGCGCCGCAGTGCAGGGTGATGGTGGGCGGCGCGGTGCTGAACCGGGAATACGCGGATATGATAGGCGCGGATTTCTACGGAAAGGACGCGATGCAGTCCGTTTACTACGCGAAAGAGCTGTTCGGCCGCGGAATTGACAAACAATAGCCTTGTCATTATAATTAGAAAATAGTTGATTTTTGAGGAGGAAATTATGCAGAAATACGGAGTAAATGAATTAAGAAAGATGTTCCTGGAGTTTTTTGAAAAAAAGGGACATTTGGCAATGAAGAGTTTTTCCCTGGTGCCTCACAATGACAGGAGCCTGCTGCTGATCAATTCCGGAATGGCGCCGCTGAAACCGTACTTTACCGGTCAGGAGATCCCGCCGAGAAAGAGGGTGACGACCTGTCAGAAATGCATCCGTACGGGCGATATCGAGAACGTGGGAAAGACGGCCAGGCACGGCACGTTCTTTGAGATGCTGGGCAACTTCTCCTTCGGGGATTACTTCAAGAAGGAGGCCATCGGCTGGACCTGGGAATTCCTGACGGAGGTAGTAGGACTGGATCCCGACCGCCTGTACCCGTCCGTGTACGAGGAGGACGACGAGGCCTGGGAGATCTGGAACAAGCAGATCGGGATCCCGGCGGAGCGCATCTTCCGGTTCGGCAAGGAGGATAATTTCTGGGAGCATGGTTCCGGCCCCTGCGGCCCCTGCTCGGAGGTGTACTATGACCGCGGCGAAAAGTACGGCTGCGGCAAACCGGGATGTACCGTGGGCTGCGACTGCGACCGCTACATGGAGATCTGGAACGACGTGTTCACCCAGTTCGACAACGACGGAAAGGGACATTATACGGAACTGGAACAGAAGAATATCGACACCGGAATGGGACTGGAGCGCCTGGCCTGCGCGGTGCAGGACGTAGAGTCGATGTTTGACATCGACACCATCCGGGAACTGAGGGAGCATGTGTGCCGGCTGGCGAACGCCGAGTACGGGAAAGATTACGATACGGACGTATCGATCCGCGTCATTACGGATCATATCCGTTCCGTTACATTTATGGTTTCGGACGGTATCATGCCTTCCAACGGCGGCCGGGGATATGTGCTTCGCCGTCTGCTGCGCAGGGCGTGCAGGCATGGGAGGCTTCTGGGGATCCGGGGAGAATTTCTGGTAGAACTGGCGACGACGGTCATCGAAGGATCGAAGGACGGATATCCGGAGCTGGAAGAGAAGAAGGACTTTATCTTCAAGGTCATTACCAAAGAGGAGGAACAGTTCAACAAGACCATCGACCAGGGACTTTCCATTCTTGCCGGAATGGAGGCGAAGATGGAGGAAGCCGGGGAGAAAACCCTGTCCGGCGAGGAGGCGTTCCGCCTCTATGATACTTACGGTTTCCCGGTGGATCTGACCAGGGAGATCCTGGAGGAGAAGGGAATGCAGATCGACGAGGAAGGCTTTAGAAGAGCGATGGAGGCGCAGCGGGAGGTCGCGAAGGGGACCTTTGGCGAGACGAACTACATGGGGGCCGACGTGACGGTCTACGAGTCCATCGACCCGTCCGTCACCAGCACCTTCGTCGGCTACGACCATCTGAGTTATCAGTCCAAAGTGACCGTACTCACCACGGAGACGGAGATCGTGGACGCGCTCTCCGACGGCCAGGAGGGAACGATCTTCGTGGAAGAGACGCCGTTCTATGCCACAAGCGGCGGACAGGAGGCGGATACGGGAATGATCCGCACGGCGGACGGAGAGTTTTGCGTGGAAGATACCAGGAAGCTTCTGGGAGGAAAGATCGGCCATGTGGGACGTGTGACGAAGGGTATGATCAAAGTGGGAGATCCGGCGGATCTGGAGGTCTGCAGGGAAAAGCGCGAGCTTTCCGCCAGGAACCACAGCGCGACCCATCTGCTCCAGAAAGCCCTCCGCATGGTTCTGGGAACCCATGTGGAGCAGGCGGGTTCCTCCGTGAATGAACACAGGCTCCGCTTCGACTTCACCCATTTTTCAGCTCTGACGAAGGACGAGCTGGAGCGGGTGGAGGAGATCGTAAACGACAGCATACAGAAATGCCTCCCGGTGAAGGCGGAGAACATGCCGATCGAAGAGGCGAAAAAGACGGGTGCGGCGGCACTGTTCGGAGAAAAATACGGAGAGATCGTGCGCGTGGTCAGCATGGGGGATTTCTCAAAGGAATTCTGCGGCGGAACCCATGTGGACAACACCGGAGTGATCACAGCGTTCAAGATCATCTCCGAATCCGGCGTGGCGGCGGGCGTGCGCAGGATCGAAGCCCTCACGTCCAAAGGCCTGCTGCGCTATTACGATGAGATGGAAAAGACCCTGTCCCGCGCCGCCGGGATGGTCAAAGCTGCGCCGGACCAGCTGACAGAGAAACTGGCCCATCTGCTGGCGGAGAATAAGGCGCTGCACGGCGAGGTGGAGAGCCTGAAGAGCAGGATGGCCCAGAACGCCATGGGCGACGTGGCGGATCAGGTCACGGAGGTGAAGGGCGTAAAGCTGCTGGCCGTAAAGGTGGACGGCGTGGACATGAACGGGCTGCGCGATCTCGGAGATCAGATGAAGGAAAAGATCGGGGAGGGCGTCATCGTCATCGCATCCGCGTCCGAAGGAAAGGTCAGCCTGATGGCCATGGCGACGGAGGGCGCGATCGCAAGGGGCGCTCACGCCGGAAATCTGATCAGGGCTATCGCAGCTTCGGTGGGCGGAGGCGGAGGCGGCCGTCCGAACATCGCGCAGGCGGGGGGAAAGAATCCCGGAGGGATCGGGGAGGCCCTCGCGAAGGCAGGAGAAGTCCTTGCGGAGCAGGTGTAAAATAGTCCACCCAGTTTAATTTTTTACACTTTTACCAAAAAAACGAATTTGATAAACTAATTTTAAGTATAGATTGACCATAAAATGAAATGGTGATAAAATCATACTGTAAGTCTGGCTGTGCATTTTTTGGAGATACAGCCGGACGCCACACTTAAAAAAGAAAAGGAGGGAGAAGTGTGAAGAAAAGATTTTTATCAATTCTCTTGAGCGCGGCGATGATCGCTACGATGCTTCCTGCCACCATGCTGCAGGCGGCGGAGCCGAAGGCGGCAGAACCCGTGAAAGAGGCGGCCGTTGTGGAGACCGCAGCGGACGGTAACATCGCGCTGCAGGCTACGCCAAGCGCAAGCGCTACGAACGAGACCGGCGGCGTGACTGTGGACAACGTGAATAACGGGGAGTTGGCCCAGTATGCGGATGGGTATGATGCAAAAGTGTACAGCTGGAATACCTGGCCGGCTACAGAAGCGTACGTAACGCTTACCTGGGAGGCTCCGCAGATCATCAGATCCATGCGCGTTGTCTGGTGGGCCTGCTTTGATGGAAATGTGACTTTTCCGTCGAGCGCTTCCGTGGAGTATCTGAATGATAGCGGTACATTCGAAAAGATCACAGACGTGGGTGTGGAAGCTGACACCTCTGGTGAACATCAGGGCGTGAACGGTGAAAATACGAAGTGGAACACGGTGAATTTCCAGGAACCGGTAACCACTACGGCGCTGCGTCTGCAGATCTCTGGTGAGAAGCCTTTTGGCATCAGCGAGTGGGAGGTCTACGGAGAAGAGTCTGCGGATACGCTCGTGGGAGCGAAGATTACCGGCGAAACCCGTCTGGCAAAAGATGCGACGACGGAATTTACCGGAGCCACCGTCCCGGCTGCTATGACAGATGCGGCGACATATGAGTGGTCCATTACCGAAGGTAATGGAACGGTTGCACAGATTGAAGGCGCTGCCAATCAGAAGACTGTGAAGGTGAAAGCCCTGGATGCGGGAAAGGCGACGCTGAAACTGAAAGTGACGGTAGAAGGCGCTTCCAAGGAAACGACTGCAGAGATCAGCGTGGAGGGTGTGGAGAGCATCGACACCTACATGACCACCACAGCGGCGGGCGTGGCCCCGATCCTCCCGGATTCCGTGGTGGCGAATGGGATCACCTTTGACGATCCTACGCCGGCCAGAACGACCGCGAACAACAACGTACAGCTCGGAGAGACCTTTGATTCCAAGCTGATCCCGGTGACTTGGGAGGCAGTGCCCGCTGCAAACTATGCGGCGGATCAGGTCGGCAAGACCTTTATTGTGAACGGCAAGGCTTCCTTCGGCGGTGCTAAGTATGACGCCAAGGCGGAGATCACCGTGAATGCGCCCGCGCAGATCGCGGAGGGCAACCGCACGGTGACCTTCGAGAACGTGCAGCTGAACGATTCCTTCTGGATGCCGAAGCAGGAAGTGAACGCGATCGCTTCCCTGACAAAGGGCATCGAAGAGATCCAGAAGCCATCCGGCGGCGAGCCGAACTTTGCCAATGCGATCAAGAAACTGAACGGGGAATCCTACGGGGCATTCAGCGGTTATGTGTTCCAGGATTCCGATATCTACAAGAGTATCGAGGCAATCTCCTACACCCTGTCCGCGACGCAGAACGAGACGGACGAGGAGATGGTGGCTCAGAGGCAGTTCCTGGTGAAGACGCTGGAGAGGTGGATCCCGATGATCGAGCAGGTGCAGTATGCGGACGGCTACATCGACACCCACTTTACTCTTAGAAGTACAAAGTCCGATGGAGGCGGCCAGCCCGGCACACATCGCTGGAATGATTTCGCCAACCACGAGATGTATTTGGCGGGACATTATCTGGAGGCGGCTGTGGCCTACACCCGTTACCGGGAGGGCATCGGCGATCCGGACTACCGCCTGTACGTGGTAGGCAAGAGGATGGCGGACAACATCGTAAGGCTCTTCGGGCCGGACGGAACCCGCCACGAGGTGCCGGGACACGAGGAGATCGAACTCGGCATGGTGAAGTTTGCGAAGCTGGCCGAGGAGTACGAGGGCAGCGGCGCATCACAGAAATACTATGACACAGTGAAGACGTTGATCGACAGGCGCGGTGAGGATCGCAGCCTGCGCGACAGCAATTACAAGGGCGGAACCTACTCCCAGGATGCTACGCCTTTCAAGGAAGAGACCAACGCGGTCGGACACTCCGTGCGTGCGGGCTACTTCTACACGGGCGTGACAGATATCGCGACCATCCTTGAGGAGGGCGATGAGGATCGGACAGCTTACCTGAAGAGCCTGGATGCGATCTGGGATTCCGTGACGCACCGGAGGACCTACATCACGGGCGGCGTGGGAACCACGGCTGCGGGTTCCGACTCCGAGGGCTTCGGCGACGACTACGCTCTGGATCCCGCCCAGTCCTACTGTGAGATCTGCGCGGCTATCGCGTTTGCGAACTGGAACCAGCGCATGAACCTGCTCTATGAGGACGCCAAATACGTGGACGAGGTGGAGAGGGATCTGTACAATGCGATCCTGGTCGGCACCAACCTGGACGGCAACCGCTTCTACTACAGCACCCTGCTGAGAGTGAATGGCGGCAACAGCCGTTCCGAGTGGTTTAGCTGCGCCTGCTGCCCGCCGAACCTGATGCGTACCATCGCTTCCTTAAGCGGCTATATGTACACCGTGCATAACGACAACGTGTTTGTCAACATGTATGTGGGAAGTGAAGGAAAGGTCAGCGTACAGGGTACCAACGTAGGCATCAAACAGGAGACCAACTATCCGTGGGAGGGCGCGGTGAAGCTCACTGTGAACCCGGAGAAAGAGAAAGCCTTTACCATGAAGATCCGTATCCCCGGATGGGTGAATGAACAGGGGAACAAGAATGTGACCATCAAGGTGAACGGCGAGGCTGTCACCGTAACTCCGGAGAAGGGTTACGCGACGATCACGAGAACCTGGAAGGCCGGCGACGTCGTCGACATCGGCATTCCGATGGAGATCCGAATGACGGAAGCGGATTCCCATATCCCGTCCACTGAAGGAATGATCGCTCTGCAGAGAGGCCCGATCGTGTACTGCATGGAGAAGGCAGGAAACGCGCAGCTGAACCCGGAGATCAATAACTTCGATCCCCTGAACTTCATCATCACCAGTCATGCGGATCTGAAAGCGAATTACAATCAGAATCTGCTGAACGGCGTGGTGGAGATCAACGGCGACGTACTCTATAATACGCCGAACGGACCGATTCCCGCGAAGCTGCAGGCGATTCCTTACTATGCATGGAACAACCGGAGCGACGACGCGGATTATGTACCGGGACAGATTAAGAATGAATCAACCAAGATGCTGATCTGGACAACGGCAGATATTCAGGACAGAGAAGACTGGGACGGTGACCCGGATGATGCAGGCGTGCAGGCATCTGTGAGATCCGATTTTACTTCCAGCTGGGAGAACCTGGAAGGTATCCATTCCGAATGGGAGCCCACATCTTCTAATGTGGGAGCAACAGGTTACGGCTGGGGCAACTGGCAGCAGACTGCCGGCAGCGAACACTGGGTACAGTACACCTGGGATTCCGATATCACGACCGACAAGATGGATATCTACTGGTATGACGACGGGGGCGGTACACAGATTCCTGAGACTCTGAAGATTCAGTACCAGGATGACGAAGGAAATTGGCAGGATGCCACGATGGTCACCAGCTGGGATGACGCACAGGCGAAAAACAAGTACAATACGATCGAGATCAATCCGGTCACTACGAAGGCCATCCGGCTTGTGATGACCGTGCGGTCCGGAGCGGCGGGTATGGGTATCTATCGCTGGAAGGTATACGCAGATGCTGTGGCAGGAGTTAGAGTTAGCGGGATGATCGAGGCGGCTGTCGAGAACGTGGTGGCAACCGAGGACTGCCGCTGGGCCCTGGCTGCGGCCCGCAAGGCTTACGAGAAGCTGACCGACGAGCAGAAGCAGCAGATATCTGCAGACCTTCTTGCGAAGCTGGATGCCGCTGAGGAGAAGTATGCGCAGCTTGAGCAGGAGAAGCTGGACAACGTGAAGGCTTTGATCGAAGGTATCGGCGAGGTGACGGAGGACAGCGGCGACAAGATCAATGCGGCGATCCAGGCGTATGACAGCCTGACCAAGAGCGAGAAAGCTAAGATTGGCAAGGATCTTGCCGATACTTTGGACGCAGCGGTCGCGAAATACAAAGGGCTGGTACCGGAAGAACCAAAGGTGAACGTGGATGAGTGGTTTAACGACGTGGATCCTACCGGAGCTAACAACTGGCCGGTACCGGAGATCCAGGATGTCTTCGACCGCGGAATCATGAAAGGTCTGGCCTATAAAGATCACATCTTCGGAACTGAGGAGAATTTATCCCGCGCGCACCTTGCTCTGATGCTGTGGCGTCACGCCGGGAAC
>CANRMH010000010.1 GCA_947631695.1 uncultured Lachnospiraceae bacterium
CCCGCACCACTCGCCCTTGGAGTTCTTGCGGCGGTAAAGGATACCGAGTACGTTCTCGGAATAGTTCGTCATCATGCCGAAAAAGGCGATCAGCCACATCCAGAACACCGCTCCCGGGCCGCCGGTCGTGATTGCGCCCGCCACGCCGACAATATTGCCGGTACCGACGGTTGCCGCCAGAGCCGTACACAGGGACTGAAACTGGGAAATGGATTTGTCGCCCGTGTGTTTCGTGACATGGCGGTCACCGAAGATCGCACCGATCGTGTGCTTCATCCAGTGGCCGATATGGCTCAGCTGGAAGAATTTGGTCAGGCATGTCATCAGCACGCCGACAAAGCCCAGCAGAATCAGTGCCGGCCATCCCCAGACGACGTTGTTGATGGCGCTGTTCACTTTGGTAATTACTTCAATCATACTTTTCATCCTCTCTCTTTCCTGATCTTTTCAGAGAATTCCGCTGAAATGTGTATCCTGACGGCCGTAGGCCATGCGCGTGGCCGCATGCATAAAATCAGGCGGGATGATCTCCCGCCTGCAATGTAACAAAATGAATCGAAAATTATTTCCGAAATCAACCCTGTCCTTTTGCCTGAGAGATTAGCGCACCGCGCCTTGCACCTTCGGCACCCACTTCCCTGTGGGATTCTCCAGAGTACAGTCCACATCCGGTCCCGCCGCGCTCCGCCCGCCGCGATTGCCGCGGCCGCCGGAAAACGACCCCTGTAAGTGTTACTCCTTCGGGAGGACCTCTCGTCCATCTCCCGGGTGTATCAACCTGTACATTTTCTAAAATATTAAATTATCTACATAAAAATACCACAGAGGGAAATACTTGTCAATCTTTTTTAAAATGTTGTAATTCGAGAATGGTATATGAACTGACAGATTTCAATCATTGTATAAGACTTTCGCAGAGTTCACGACTCTGCGATATCAATTATATTCCTGATAATATTGAATTTCAAGACTTTTTGCGGGAATGTTTATCCCTTTTCAGTGCAGAAAATGGCAAATAAGGACTATTCTTACAAATAAAATGTGCAGAACCGGCATGAAACCGGCCGCAATGGACGGCATTCGCCGTCAAAACAACCGTCAGAACATCAGGGTTCTTCGGCGGTAAAAAAGGAGCAATTAGAAGGGAGGGCATTATTATGCCAAAAAAAGGAGAAAACATTTATAAACGCAAGGATAATCGCTGGGAGGGCAGGTATATCAGAGGTTACAAGCAAGATGGCAGCATCCGCTACGGGTACTGTTATGCGAAGACCTACCAAGCGGTACGGGAAAAACTAAATACGGCAAAAGCCGCTGTGTTCCGGGAAAGCGTCCCGGTAACTGCGACAAAGAAACGGTTCGGAGAATACTGCAAGGAGTGGCTGGTACTTTGCCGCAGCCGTGTCAGTCAGTCCACATATGTGAAATACGAAACAGTCATTTACAATCACATTTTGCCTGAACTTGGAGGATGCCATCTGACTGCGCTGTCATCTGTCCTGATCGAGCAGTTCGGTCATATGCTGCTGTGTGAAGAGGAATTGTCGCCAAAGACAATCCGCTGCATTTTAACGGTGGTACATTCGGTAATCGGATATATCCGCCGGCAGGATGCATCGCTGCTTCCCCAGAATATTGAGATCGTCTACCCGAAGGGCAGCAAAAAGGAAATGCGGGTACTTACCCGTGAGGAACAGCAGAGATTGACGGCGTATCTGCTCTGTGAGATGGATGATTGTAAGTTTGGCGTTTTACTGGCTCTGTTTACCGGGCTGCGGATTGGAGAAGTCTGCGCCCTGCGCTGGGGAGATATTTCGCTTCCCGACAGGACACTGACCGTGTCCTCCACGATGATGCGGCTGAAGGATACCGCTCAGAACGCGCCGCAAAAAACAAAGGTTGTACTCAGCTCCCCAAAAAGCAGCAATTCGATCCGGGTCATTCCGCTGACCGATTATGCGGCCGATCTCTGTACGAGACGGGAAAAACAAGACCCCGCCGCGTTTGTTCTGACCGGCGAAAAAGACCGTTATATTGAACCTCGCACTCTGCAATATCGTTTTGAGCGGTATACCGCAGAGTGCGGGATGGAAGGCGTACATTTTCATACGCTTCGGCATACCTTCGCGACCCGGTGCGTGGAGGTTGGATTTGAAATTAAGTCTCTGTCCGAAATTTTAGGACATACCAGTCCGAAATTTACGCTGGAGCGGTACGTCCATTCTTCCATAGAAATGAAACGGGACAATATGCGCAAGCTCTCCGCCATCGGATGCTGATTTAAGCCGTCAGAAAAGATCGTCGAAAAAGAATAAAATAACGCAGAATCCGCCCGCTGAACCTGTTAATATCGCTGAGTCGTGAACTCTGCGAAAATTTGTATCTCGGAATAAAAGGCCTGATCCCCGGCCATGCTGGGGAAAACAGGGTAGTTGGAAACGTTGAGGATATTAAAATCCTCCTGTGCCACAATGAAATTGGTGTCGCAAGCCAGATTTCAAGCATAGGAGGAGGTCTAAAAGGACAATAGAAGTTTAGCACACACCAAATGGAAGTGTCAGTATCCTATGGAGGGCTAATAGCAGACCACCAGTTTATATTCCTTTGCAGAAAGGATGGTTTTAATGAAAATAAAAAATTTCAAACCCAAATTTGCCGCTATACGGATAGGAAAACATTGTGTACGGAGGAAGGGAAAGCACATTCTTTCTTCGATTCTATGTATCGGCGTGATAATTTCCATGCTGGTGAATACTAAGGGATTCATTCCGTGCGTTGATGCTGCGGGAGAAACACAGTATGCTTTTAGCCGCGTTGCCGACCCGGATACGACCGACGACTATCTAAATAAGCTCATCAGCGACGACAATGGTTCCCGGTATGCGGGCCGCGTCTGGACGGACAAGAGCGTGTTCGCGTATGGAACTCCGATCAGTTTGGATAATGAAACGGACGGATATGTAGGCAGCGTGACGTTCGACTCCGATTTCGGAACGGTCTTTTCAGCTCTGCAAAGCACTCAGCTCGTCAACGAATGGCCCGCGGCTCCGGTCGATCTGGTGATCGCTATCGATATGTCCGCTTCTATGGCGCAAAGTCAGAATTACGTTCCAGGCGCCAACTGCGCAGAAACGATGGAGGATCGGATTGCAAACTCCAGGGTTCAGGCAACGCTGGATTCTGTCAATAGAACCATCGACGAACTGATGGAACAGAACATCAACAACCGCGCGTCCGTGGTAGTCTATGGCGCCGGCGCGGCGGTACTTTTGCCTCTTGCTCATTATAAGCGGGTAGATGATGAAACCCCTTACCTTTCGGTGGGAGGAATGGAAACTCTGTATAACCTGAACGATCTGAAATATGAGGGCGGAAAATGGATATGGACGATAAACCGCGACGCCTGCTATACGATTGTTGCCAACGTGATGAAAAGCGAAGCCGACAATCCGAAACTCACGTCAGATTGGGATCAATATGTCTATACGGTGAGCAACAATGTGAAGAATGAAAAAGTCAGAGCCAACCCCGGATATCCGTCGTGGGAGGGGCTGGACTGGAAAAATGGAAACGTACCGTTCGCGGATGCGGCCGTAACCTCCGCGGATGCAGGCGGAACGAACACATATTCGGGAGAAAATCCTGAAGACGCGGACGGAACCTCTGAAGGGTCGGATGAATCCTCCGAAGAGCCGGCCGAAACTCCGGATGAGCCGGTTGAAACGCTCGAAGAGCTGGATGGAACCTCTGGAGAGACGGATGAGGCGCCTGAAGAGCCGGAGGGAACCCCTGAAGAACCGGGCGGGTTTCCCGGAGAGTCCGTGGAAATTCCCGGAGAATCGGGGGAAATCCCCGAAGAGACGGACGGGATCACTGAAGAGACGGATGGAACTTCCGGGGAGCCGGGCGATACCTTTGCAGAGCCGGGCGACGTCCCCGGAGAGCCGAATGCCGCCGAAAAGAAACTGGTCGAGCTTGATGCGGACGAATATGTAGGGTATTTCACCAACACGCAGGGCGGCATTTATCTTGCGTATTCGCAGTTGTTGGAGAATTCCACGACCACTTATAGCGGAGAACTTTCAACCGGCGAGAAAATCACCGTCGCTCGTATTCCCGCCGCTATCATTATGACCGATGGCGGCGCCAACTTCGCATTTAACGAGATGAGCGATTGGGATAAGTATTACGGGGACTATCGGCCGTGGCCGGAGAGCGAGGTGAGAGACGGCAAAAATGGATATATAAACGAATGGAACGCGTCGGGGTTCAAAACGGATTCGAGTTGGGATGATGTAACAGACCACCAGCATCGGCCTCCGGATAACGAAGGAACCGAATGGTACAACGTTTATCTGCCCGGCGTCAAGGAGGGGGATGAGCATAAGATCACCTCACTATATAACGAGGGTATGGAAAAGGAAGAGGGGACTCTTACAACCCCGCCGTATGTGTCGAGTGCGGGTGTTCTTTACAGCAACGACAGCGATTATTTTGGAACGACCGGAACAATCCTTCAGGTAGTAATGACCGCTTCGTTCATGAAGTCGGCAGTCAACAAACATTATGCGAAAGGCTGGAACGCTGCCGAGGCTACAATGGAAAGCCGTAAGAAACTCAGCACTTATACGATAAGCGTCGATTCGGATAAAGTTCCGCAATGGGGACGTTTGCGGCTGTATCCCTCAATGGATCCGAAAAATTATCTGCTCAGCGAAGCCATGTGGGAAGATCCCGGTTTGTTTGGCAACGGAGACGCGTCGTTTGAACTGTATAAGGGTGGTCTGGAAAATGCCAGAAAGGGGATTTCCGAATGGAACGAGGCAGCTGACGAAATATATGTAAGGATCAGCAGCAGTGGTCTCGATACAATTAAGATGAAACGTCTGCCTGAACAGGGGGAAAAGATTTCTGACGTCACTGTCACAAACGAGGATGTGTCCGATAACATCGTCTACAACGATGGGTTCTATGATGTAAGCTCCGCAGATATGAGCGACAGGTTTAATCAGATCCTTTCCGAAATCACAGGGCAGGTGTTCGTTCCGCTGTCGGGTCTTAACGATGCGGGCGCGAAGGATTCCGTTACTTATCAGGATCCGCTGGGCGAGTATATGGAGCTGAAAAATCAGGCGATCACCGCAAATGGTTCCCTGTATGACATGTCCCTGCTTCTTTTCGGTAAGATGCACGGACTGGTCCGCGCCGGCGTATACGACTACAAGTGGAATAAAGAGTATTTGGATCAGCATGGACTTTCAGCCTTTGAGGTGGGCTGGTACTTGGGCGGCGACCCGAAAACAGCGAAAAAAGCTGACGGAATCGTATCAGACGGCTTTGGCGGCTCGTATCCGAATGAATGTGCCAGCGCTGAAGACGCCTGGGCAAAGGGTTGGGTGATGCGTTTCGATTTTAAGACGCTGACATCCTTTGTTCCCATTGCGGACGCGCCGGAGGATGAGAATCCGGATAACCTCTCTGAACAAATTAAAAATACGGTATATACCTGTTATCGCCTGGCCGGTACACAGGAGGAGCGTAATGAACTGCACATCAACCCCATTTACGGGGAGAGTGTGCCGGAGAATATTAAGAAACTGTGGAGGGCATATTTCGAACAGCACAACAGCTATCCCGTTACCAACGAGATATATGCTGGAACGCCCGGCGTGTACCGCCTGTCGGATATCCGCGTCTGGGAGGAGAACAGCGGCGACTATGTTGACACCGACGGCGCCATTACGCCGGAGGATGAGGGCGGCTACGATGATTCCCTCTATGTGAATATCCCCGTGGCGGCAATTCCAACGCAGAAAGCGGAAATAACCCTGGGGCCCAATGGGCCGACTGCCTACGAAACGAACCTGAATGACAGGCAGCAATCGACGCCGCTGCGCCTGTTCTATGCGGTAGGGCTGACCGAGGCCCTGATCGAGAGAGATACGGAGGGCAGACAGACCGGCGTGGATCTCTCGTCTGTTTCGGGCGAATATCTTTCGGCGCACACGACGAAAGATAATCGTATTTGGTTTATTTCCAATTATTTTAGCAACACGAACTATTCCGGATACACCGACGGCGACAGTGGGGAAAGAACCGTCACCCGCGGCGACGCGGCGGTTTCGTTCTCGCCGAGTACCCTGAACCGCTACTATCTGTTCCAGAAGCCGCTGCCGCTGTTCGCTCACGCCTATCAGGCGGCTGCGGACGGCAGTCTTGTCCCGGTGGATAAGGGCGAGGGTGATTCAACCGGCTGGGGTTCGGGAGGATCCGGCAACGGAAAAACGAACTGGGCGAAAAGGGACTGGGCCGGCGGAAACCTTCTGGGCGTGTATGATAGCGCGGAAGCCTTTCGGGAAGCGCGAACGAAAGCCGAAGCCGGCGGCGGTAAAGAGATAACCGACAATCAGGGGAATGAGTATCCCTATAAAGAGAACGGGATTGTTTTCCTGAAAGAAGATATGTTGTCCAACGTCGATTCCACCGGGAATGACGGCGCGCATTCCTTCTCGTCGGACGACTACTTCTTCATAAGCATTGAGTATTACATACCTGTCGGGACGGATACAGGCACAGACGCCAACGGCAATCTGATAACAGGCTCCCGCAAGGCGGAAAAGGTGACCCATGTCGTGGCCCGCAAGGGAAGTGATTTCGGCTCCGGCCTGAACTCCGTCAATATCGGCAACGGAGATATGCTCTGCTGGGCGGATATCAACGGCAGGTGCGGGCTTGAGATTGAGTATAATTCCAAGAGCGATACCGGGGACATCACAAGAGGGCGTCCCACCTATGAAAAGTTTACGAGGACAGGCGCCGAACTGAAGAGCTATCTGGCTGGATGCGGACTCGGGGGAGACGCGCTGGATCAGGCCTGCGCGTACTGGGAGAACATCCAGAAGCAAAATCCCGATTTGGCGGCGGAGATTAGCGGCATGAATGCGGAGGAGTTTGAGACCTCCTTCAGCTGGTCGGTGGCCACCCGCACCGGAGGAGTCCGCGCGGGAACGATGCGTCAGTTCGTGCAGGGGAAGCAGCCAAATACCACGGGAACAGCGGACAATTACTATATCCCGACCCTGTCGGAAACCTCTGCGTCAGGGGACGGAATGGTCATCAATAATTACCTCGGCAACAACGGCCGTCTGGAGGTCGCGAACCAGACGCTCATGGTATCCAAGACGCTTGCCGCTCCCGACGGCGTGACACTGACGGATACGCAGAAGAACGAAAAGTTCAATTATCAGGTTTATCTTGCGGGCGTCAGCGGCACACGGTCCGCGCAGCGGCTTACGTACAATCCGTTTTCAGGATCATGGCAGAAGCGCGTTGAGACGCTGGATATACTTACCGACAACTCTTCCCTGCTGCTTGACACCGGCGGCAGCCGGGCGCTGTTATGCAATGAGAGCGGAAAGCCCAGACAGGTTGTGCAGAAGATGGACGGCGACCAGACAAAATACTATTACGCCGATGAGAACGGCAGCGCCACGAATCAGGAATGTGCCGCGGCAGAGGCGGGCAATCTCTTCTATTTGTACCTGCCAGGCTCGGCGGCTTCAGACGGGAATACCTATCGGCTGTTCGCCTCGAGCTACGAGGGCGGCACGGAGGATCTGAGCAGCTGCGGCACCACGGCGTATTATCCCGCAGAGATGAAAGACGCGCTGCCCGAGACTCATAACGACCGTCAGCTGCTTGAGGAGGCAGATGAGAGCCACCCGGTCGGGACAAGGGAATATTGGTCAGATGAAGCGGAACTTGTTCCTATAGAAAAAGTACAGAGCGCAGAAGCCGACGGCGGCAGCTGGACGTATGCAGGCCCCTATACAGAATTGGGTCAATTCTCATTCGTGACTGTGATACCGGATACGGACGGCACGGACTCTACAGTTTATTCGCCTTTCCGGACCAGGACGCAGTACATGACGCTGGAGCTGCGCTTCGGAGTGAATTCAAATGCGGACGATGGGAGTACGGCCGCACCGGGAAGCGAGCTTACCGATGAAGATTTGTACGACTCGATCATCCCGACCAGCGACAGACCGGCTTTCGAACTGTCGGGGGAAGACGGCCTTAGGGAATACAGGGAACACACTGCCGAGTTCACGCTGAAAAGCGGCGAGGCGCTGCTGTTTACGGGACTTCGCGATAGTGTCAATTACCGTTTTACGGAAAAGCTGACCGAGAGGCAGATAAAACTTGGCTATACGCTCAAGAACATCAGCCACGCCCAACAGTATGGGAGTGTCAACACCTACGAACCCGGCGCGAACAAATTCACGGATCTCGGCAAGGGTAATTCTGAGTTTGTGCCGTCTGTCAATGCTGACGGCGAACCGTTCTACCATACCAACGCAAGGCTGGTGGAGTCCTACGCTACCTACAATGACCCGGACACCCCGCGGGAGGATCAGGATCCGTCTCTAAGCCTAACCGGAAACCACCACGAGCCGAATGAGCCGCTTGTGGCGGCCGCCGGTTCGTACAGATTGAAGGCCGGCAGCGCAAATCCGGCCTGTGTAGTGACAAATGAACGGGATGACTATGAACATGCGGACATGAAAGAGAACGGCCTCATTAAGCATTACTTTGTGAGAAACGGAAATCTGATAGATAAGCACTATGAGGGTGAACAAGATGTATTCAACGGCAACCGGTACGTGGTCGGCGCTACCGCACACTTCCTTGTAGCGGGCGAGACGCAGGACGACGCGTCGATTCCCCTGAACAAGACAACTGCGAAGACAGATTACACGGGCGTCTATTCGGTATTCGGCAATACGGGAAACTATGAGGAACAGGCGCATTTTGTAAACACCATAAAAGCGGGCGCCCTCACGGTGGAGAAAAAGATTCTGGGCGCCGTTTTGGACACGGATAAGGAATTTACATTTACGGTGAACCTCGCAAAAGGGAAGGACGCCGCTGGAAGCTATACTCTTGACGCGGCGAATCTCGAAGTGGTGAAGGTGTCGAAGACCAAAGATGGGACGGAGACGAGAACGCCTCTGACCGATATCGAATGGAAGCCAACGACTGAGGCCGGCGGCGCCGTGACGGCTCTGCAGGCGGAGTTTACTTTAAAGCACGGCGAAAAGATTGTCATCAGCGGCATTTTGATGCCTACGGTCTATACCGTAACAGAAGCGAAGGAGAAAGGCTACCATCTCCAGCATGCAGCGGATAATGCTGAGGATAAGCCCGGTGACAGCGGCGAGTATCTGACCCTTAAGGATAACGGCGTGAGTGGAACTATCACAGAGGAAAATCCTCAGGACTATCTGCTCTTCGCCAATGAGAAGGCAATGTTCCTGCCGTTTACCGGGGGTCTTGGATGGATACTGCTTTACATACTCGGCGCTTTGCTGCTGATCCTGCCGCCTCTTATCGCTGAGTACCGGAAAAGGAGGCGAAAGCTATGTGAAGACTGACCGCCTCTTTAGAACCCATACAGGAAACCAAAAAGTAAATCAAAGATCTGTTTGCAGAAAGGAGAACAACATTATGAAAACCATCAAACAAACTCTGAGCAGGATGCTTGCGCTTGCGCTGGCATTCCTGCTGACGCTGACAGTTCCCGTTCCCGCGCTTGCGGCAAATGCAGACGCCAACACAGAAAACCTTAAGATCACCATCCACAATAACAAGGGCCTGCCTAAGATGGATTCGAATCAGTTCAAGGTTTACCAGCTCTTCACCGGTACGCCGGCTAAGGATCCGGGTATTTCTACTGAAGGAGCGAAATGGGACGCCAGCAATTGGAACAACTGGACGCTGGCCGACATTCAGTGGGGGCAAAGTATTTCTGAGGGGCAGCAGAGCGCCCTGTTAACGGCGCTGCAGAAGCTTGATCCTGCGGAGCAGCTCTGGCTGGGAGATACCAATCCGTTTGCGGAGCCTACTCCATTAAAGACAGCCGCTGATGTGGCCGCAGTACTTGCAGGCGGGGACGGGACGCACCCGAGGGACAATGCGTTCATGCAGGGCTTTGCAAGCTGGCTGCTGGACGAGTCTGGCATTGCGCTGACCGCTATTGCGGCGCCATGCGAGACTTATAATGACGATGCAGACGCTGCTAACGACACCCTGACCTATACCGTTCCAGGAACAGGCTACTATCTGTTCGCGGAAACTGCTTCCGAACATACGGGCAAGTATGACGCGGTATCGGAGTATATTTTCGCTGTGATGGGCGATCAGGATATCGATCTCAAGGCTTCCGTTCCCGATGTGGCTAAGGATATTGTCAAAGACGAAACCACCGATGTAAAGGGCGACGCCGCAGGCGTGGGCGAGCTGGTGCAGTTCAAGCTGACCGGAACTCTGCCGGAAAACTTTGGGGACTTTGCAACATATAAATATATTTTCCACGATACTCTGAGCGCGGGACTGAAATATGTGTCCGATACAGATACAGTTCATCCGCTGACCGTTACGGTTTATCCAAGTCAGGCTGACGCAGAAAAAAAGCAGAACGGAGTAGAGGTAGCGCAGACAGTCACCGTGGATGGGAAGAAGGGCTATACCGTGACTACGTCGGGGACGGCGGATCAGTGCAGCCTTGAAGTCGTGTTCGAAGATCTGAAAGCCCTGCAGCAGAAGGCAGAAGAAACGGGCGTGGGGGTGAGCGCAGAATCTTACGTCGTGGTCACCTACTGGGCGGAGGTCACCGACCAGGCTATCGTCGGATTACCGGGCAACCCCAACACCGTGGAACTGGAGTTCTCCAACGACCCGAACCATGAAGGCACCGGAAAAACCGAGAAAAAAAATGTGTACGTTTATGCTTTCGGTCTGGATCTCACAAAGGTCGGCTCGGACAGCGAGCATGCGAAAGCAGGTCTTGAAGGCGCGGGCTTCGTGCTGAAGGATGCAGACGGGAATTACGCCATCTTCAAGAATCAGTGGAAATTAGAAGTTACGAAGTCGGCTGATGTGGGTGAAACGAAACAGATAACATTTTATGATAGCGAGGAAAGCGCTAAAGCTGCTCAGACGGAAGCTTTGGGGGAAGAGGGCGCCAAAGCTGAAGTTACCGGCCCGGTTCGCCGTCTGACCGGCTGGACTGGCACGACAGGAACCACTACCGCCAGTGTCGGCACAGCAATTGACAACTATAAAGATAAGAAGAAAGCTTTTGATAAAGCGAGCAGTGACGATCAGAAAGATCCGGCTTCCCAGGTGAGTAAGGATCTGGCCGAAGCCAAAGCGGCGCTTTCCGGCTATCTCCTTGAATCCGGGAAGAACGGTGAGATCCCCGACGTCTATGGCCTGGACGATGGCAAGTATTCCCTTCAGGAGGTCATTACCCCCGCCGGTTATAACACCATGGCCGAATTCGGCATTACTATCAGTGCTGAATTTGACGAAACAACGGGCAAGCTGACGCAGGTTACATATACGCACGACGGCAAGTCCGTCACCTACAAGGAGACGTATGGACTGGGTGAAGCGCTGCCCGATGGCGAGACGCAGGAGGATATGATAGCGCACTTCAAGGCGGGTCTGATTAAGGATACGCTCGTCAACCAGAAGGCTCCGCTCCTGCCATTCACCGGCGGCAGGGGTACGATGATCTTCTATATCCTGGGCGCGGCGCTGATCCTGGGCGCGGTCGTTTACCTTGTATTTTCCTCCAGGAGGGCAAAAAAAATATAAATACATAACAGGTCAGCCGCATCGTGGGAAGGGCAGCCTTCTTGCGGATACGGCGGCAGGGAGCGTCTTATGAAACAGAAGGGTAAAGCAAAAACAAAAAATCACAGTCTGGTTTCCGCAGTTATCGTTACCCTCGTCCTGCTCACAGGGCTTTCCCTGCTGCTGTATCCTACGGTTGCGGATTATATTAATTCACTGGATTACAAAAAAGATATCGAGGCCTATCGGCGCGATCTCATGCAGCTTGACGATAGCGAGCGGCAGGCGATGCTGGACGCGGCGCGCGAATACAACGCCGCGCTCGTCGCCCGGACAAACCGCATCGGAGAGCTGGACGCGGAGCAGCGCAGTGAATATGAAAAGCTGCTCGACCCTTCCGGCACGGGCATGATGGGTTATATCGAGATTGATAAGGCGGACATTTATCTTCCCGTCTACCACGGCACGGAGGAAAGCGTGCTGCAGGCCGGGATCGGGCATATCGAGGGTTCTTCCCTGCCGGTCGGCGGGACGGGAACTCACGCGATCCTGTCCGGGCATACGGGGCTGCCCTCATCTAAGCTGTTCAGCAATATCGACCGGCTTGACGTCGGCGATACTTTTGAGCTGCATATATTGGGCGAGGTTCTGACCTATCAGGTGGAATCGACGGTTGTCGTTTTGCCTGAGGAAGCGGAAAAGCAGGAGATCGACCCGCAAAAGGATCTATGTACGCTGATGACCTGTACGCCCTACGGGGTCAATTCCCACCGCCTGCTGGTGCGGGGCGTGCGGATCGAAACGCCGCCGGAAGAGCAGTCCGACGCGGGCGAAGCGGCCGGGAAGATTCCGGCTCCCCTGCGGATTGCCCTGTGGGCGTTGGCCATCGGCCTGCTTGTCCTGCTCGCGGCGGGCATTGCCGCCGCCATCCGGAGGAAACGGCGGAAGTGTCTGAAACGGCGGAAGTGTCGGAAACGGCGAAAAGAGTGATGCGTCATGAAAAAAGAGAAAGAAAAGAGAACAAAGAAGCCGCCGAAGGCTCTTTCCAAGATTCTGGTTTCTCTGTCGATGCTGGTGGGGATCGTGCTGGTGCTGTACCCGACGGTGGCGGACAAAATCAACGATGCCGTCAACCGTGACGTCATCAGCGAGTACCGGCAGACGTTGATGACGCTGGACGACAGCGAATGTGAAGCAATGCTGAAAGCGGCGCAGGACTATAACGAACATTTATTCCAGTCTGAGCCGTATATCGGGGCGCTGACAATCGGGGAACGGGAAGAATATGACGCCCTGCTGAATCCTGACGGGACCGGCGTCATGGGATATATCGAAATTCCGAAGGTGAAGATCTATCTGGCTATTTACCACGGCACGGAAGACAGTGTACTGCAAACCGGCGTGGGGCATCTGGAAGCTTCCAGCCTGCCTGTCCCCGGTAAGAGCGTGCATACCGTCCTGACCGGTCACAGCGGCCTGCCGTCGGCACGGCTGTTCACTGACCTCGACCAGCTTGAAACCGGAGATACCTTTACGCTGCATATTTTGAACGAAATCCTTACATACCAGGTGGAAGAAATAGAACGGGTTCTTCCGGATGAGCTGGAGGATATGCGGATCGAAGAGGGGCAGGAACTCTGCACGCTGATGACCTGCACGCCCTACGGGATCAACACCCACCGGCTGGTGGTCACCGGCCGCCGGATAGAAACGGCGGCGGAATCTGCCCCGGAGTCTTCGCCCGTTGCACAGATTGTGGCGTCCAGATGGAATCGGTGGTTTGTCTTCCTGCCGGCTCTGTTGTTTGCCGCGATTGTCACGGCTGTTATTTTGAACCATAAGAGGAAAAAGAAGAGACAGAAAAAGCAGTAAGTTTGCGTAATTACTCATAAGGAGGAATCTCAGTTATGAGGAAATGTGTTTTCCCGCTTGCATTTTGGATATTGATTCTGCTGACGGCCGTGCTTCCGGTTTCTGCCGCTGAAACGGGGTCGCTTACCGTTTTGTTCCGGCATGAGGATCAGCCGGTGGAAAGGGCGCCGTTTCAGATCTATAAAGTGGCGGAGCAGGATGGCAGCGGCTATGCCCTGATCGACCGCTTCTTGGCTTATTCTGTGCAGATACCGGACGATCCGGACAGTGAGGAATGGAAAACGATTGCTTTTACTTTGTCGGCCTATGCCGCACGGGATCAGATACCGCCCCTTGCTTCCGGGGAAACGGATGAAACCGGTCAATTATGCTTTGACGGGCTTTCAGACGGGCTATACCTGGTAACCGGTTCCCCCGCACAACTGGGCGAACTGCTGATTTTTCCCCAGCCGATGCTGGTGACCGTCCCCTATATGGCGGGAGACGGCACAAAGGATTATGAAGTAGTTGCCGAGCCGAAATATGAGATACGCAGCACGGCGGAGACAACCGTTACCCGCCGCGCGCTGAAGATCTGGAAGGACAAAGGCAGCGAACAGAAGCGTCCGCGGCAGATTACGGTGCAGCTGCTATGCAATGGCGTGATATACGACGAAAAGACGCTGAACGAGGGCAATCAGTGGTCATACACCTGGGAAGGGCTGGACGCCTCAAAGAACTGGCAGCTCACTGAGAAGGAAGTGCCGGAGGAATATACGGTAGGGATCTCACGCGAGGACGTCACCTTTACTGTTACCAATACAAATACCAACGGCAATCCTCCGCCGCCGAAAAAGCCGGGCAGCCCCACGCTGCCGCAGACGGGACAGTTGTGGTGGCCGGTGCCGGTACTTGCAGGGATTGGAGCGGTAATGCTGTTCTTGGGTATTTTTCTGCTGCTGCGGAAAAAGGACGGCCCGTATGCATAGGCGAAGAGGTGCGGCGGGTGCGGCGGCTCTGATTAGTATAGGCTGTCTCTTTCTGCTGGCCGCCCTTGCTCTGGGCGGCTATAACCTTTGGGACGACCATCGGGCGGGAGAGTCTGCCGGCGCAATTCTGGCCAGGCTGCCCGTGAAGCAGCCTGATACGGAAACCGTGCCGGATTATATCCTGAACCCGGATATGGAAATGCCCACCGTGGAGATCGACGGTTACCTGTATATCGGGAAAGTATCTATTCCGTCGCTGGAGCGGGAGCTGCCCGTCATGGACGACTGGGATTATGCGCGGATGAAAATCGCGCCCTGCCGATATTCCGGGACGGCCTACCGGCCTGGATTTGTAATCTGCGCCCATAACTATATCTCGCAATTTGGGCGGCTGCAGAACCTTTCTCCGGGTGATAGCGTGACCTTTACCGATGTGGCCGGGAATGAGTTTTTTTACGAGGTAGCCGCGGTTGAGATACTTGCCCCCACCGCTGTGGAGGAAATGACAAGCGAGAACTGGGATCTGACCCTGTTTTCCTGTACCCTCGGCGGTCGTACGCGCGTGACCGTGCGGTGCAGAAAGATAAAGACGGCGGATAACACGGAAATGTCCGGAAAAGCCGAAGATGATAACAACAGAAAATAAGGCAGAAAAACACAGCCGGAGCGTACATGCTTCGGCTTTTTTTGCGCGCCCTGCCGGATCAGGGACGTTTTTCAATCGCCTTATTTTAGGACTCCGAGCGCCATATCGCGGAAGATACCCGGCGTGTGTTCCAGCTCGCGGTAGGTACCCCGCTGCACGATCTGCCCCTTATCCATGACGATGATCTCGTCGCAGTTCTGAAGGGTAGTCAGGCGGTGGGCTATGGATATCACGGTGGTGCTGCATTCTTCTTTCATCTTCTCGATCTCAGATTGAATGAGTTTTTCCGAGGTGTTGTCCAGCGCGGAGGTGGCCTCGTCGAGGATCAGTATCTTAGGCTTTCTCAGAAAGATACGAGCCAGGGCGATGCGCTGCCGCTGCCCGCCCGACAGATTTCTGCCGCCTTCTGACAGCTGGAACTGATAGCCGCCGGGAAACTTTTCAATGTCGGATGCAATATTAGCCTTTCTCGCAGCTTCTTTTACTTTCTCCATAGGAACGTCATGCGGCATACCGTAGCAGATATTGTGATAAACAGTGTCCGCGATGATAAACGGCGTCTGGGGAACAAGGGCGATATTTTCAGCCAATACCCGCCTGGAAAGGGAGGACAATTCCGCTCCTCCGAGACAGATGCTTCCCTGCGCCTGCTCAAGCTTGTCGATGACTTTGATCAGCGAGGATTTTCCGCAGCCGCTCGGCCCGGCGATTCCGATAAATTTGCCTGTGGGAACGGACAGCCGGATGTCTTTTAAAATAGGCTGATCAGGTTTTTCCGGATAAGAAAAATTTATATTTTGAATAGAGATATCGCTGCTTGCCGGAAGTTTTGACTGCCCGTTCAGGGGTTCCCGGTAGGAAAAATCCGTGGGGATCTCCAATATCTGGAAATAATCGTCGGCAAGGACCACGCACTCGGAGAATTCGTCCAGGATCCGGTGAAGTTCCCGAAGCGGGCCGGTCAGCTGTGTAAAACAGAGATAGGCCGTAAGGATCGTGCCGACGGAAATAATTTCCCGCGAAGCCAGCAGTACGGAAATTCCGATGATCAGGACGCTGAATACTGCTTCGTTGACAAATTTCAGGCAGTCGTAAAACGCCATTGCCTTGTGGTGGCGCATCTCTTTTTCTCTCAGGTGTTCGGAGCGGTTCAGGATCCTTTCGCTCTCCGCCTGCGCGCTGTCCAGGGTGCGGATAGTCTCGATTCCGCTCAGCAGTTCTACCACCGTGCCGTCCATGTCCGCCTTTGTCTCCATCAGTTCCACGCGGATCCCCCTCTGGGTCGCGATCTGGCGGAACACAATGAACGTACCGACGGGAATGACCAGAATGACCAGGCAGGCAACGGGAAACGGAAGCTGTACGAAAATTGTTACGATCGCCGCGAGTCCTGTTGTGACGGCGGGAGCGAAATCCATGAACATCAGTTTGATCAGTTTTACGGTTCCTTCCAGACTCCTGTTGAGCCTTCCGTGAATATTTCCGGTCATATGGCCGCGAAAATAGGAGAGCGGAGCTTCAAGCAGCGAATCCGCGGCTTTCTGCCGCGCGTTCTTTTCCGCCTGCGTCGCGGTATCTTCTACGATCAGGCGGCGGGCCACTTTGATGACTTCGTTTATCACATTTGCGAATAAGATCACCAGGAGAACGGGGATGACCGATGGAAATACGGCTTTGGTTCCGGCCAGGACACGGTCGGTCAGATATCCTATGGCGAGCGGCGTAAGCTGGCTTAAAGCGGCGGACGCGGCCAGGATACCCGTGATCGGAATAAAACACAGTTTTTGCTTTCTTGGAAGCAGATTGAAAATCTTCTTCCATATATTTTTGGGATTTTTTTTCTTGCTCATCTTAGATGCCTTTCCGGTTAAATTTAGTTTTCGTTACATGTTCGTCGGATTTATTGTTTATTTTAATATAAATGTAAGGATTTTACAATATGCCTGTGTGTTTGCGGAAATTTTCCGGATGTATATTTACAGGGATTTTCTGGATTTTTTGACAGCAACATACTGCGCGGGAACGCTTGACATATGTCACCCGGGCGCGCTATGATGAGTCCGCCGGGCAAATGAGGCCGCGGATATGATATTCCGCCCGCAGGCGCCGGCAAGATTTTCATTTAAAACAGCAGGAAAGGGGAAAGAGATTCATGAGAAAAAAATGGATGGCATTTTTACTTTTTTTGTGTATTTTGTTTGGGGTTAGCTCACGGGCGGCCGCAGCGGACGCCGCTTTGACGGAAGCGCAGGTCTATGAGAGTATGATCGCGATGAAGGCTCAGTATCCCGAGGGGATGAGATGGACAAACGCGAATTCCTATAGATGGAAAGGCGGTATTTATTCAACCGGATATGGATGCGCGGGATTTGCGTTCCTGCTCAGCGACGCGGCTTTTGGGGATTTGCCGGCAAGGCTTGTGAAACCGGTTTCCTTCAAGGACGTTCGGGCAGGAGATATTTTGAGGATAAATGGCGATACGCATTCGGTGATCATTCTGGAGGTGAAGACGGACGGGATCGTGATCGCGGAGGGAAATTACAACAGCTCTGTCCACTGGGGACGTACGCTGAGCGCCGCGCAGGTGGAGGCGTCGGACTATATGCTCACCCGGTATCCCGAGGGCGGCGGTTCGGGGGATCAACCGCAGAATCCGCAAAAACCGGGCGAAGGACAGCGATTCTGGGATGTAGGATCCGAGGATTGGTTCTATACGCCGGTAGAAGATATGTGCAGCCGCGGAATTATGAGCGGATTAAACGAGACGACATTCGGCCCCGGACAGAATCTGACCCGCGCGCAGTTCGCGGTGATTCTTCATCGGGCCGCAAAAACGCCTGCTCCTTTGGGTGGAAAGGACTTTGCGGACGTTAAAAAGACAAGGCAGACAGAATGGTACTATGACGCCGTGCGCTGGGCGAGCAGCGAGGGGGTAGACCTGATCAGGGGATACGACGATACAGGCATGTTCGGCCCGAACGATATCGTTACCCGGGAACAGATAGCCGCCATGCTGTACCGGTATGCCGGGTACAAAAGATATTCCAGAGCAGCGGTTTCTGATTTGAGGGAATTTGCGGATGCAAATCAGGTCACCCCATATGCGCAGGACGCGATGAGATGGATCGCCGGATCGGGGATCATACAGGGAAACAAACATGCCGGCGCGAAGAACACTCTGGATCCCGGTTCAAATACCAGTCGTGCGGAGTGCGCGGCCATTATCATGCGGTTCCTGGAGAAATATGAAAGATAAGAGCGATAGAGTATTTTGGAATATTTACCGAACCGGATTTCTGTGGTATGATTCCTTATAGAAAGCATGGAGGAATGACAGGGAACGGAAGCATAACCTGTAGTTCTGAGAAGTGCAAAAAAATTTTATAAGGAGGGTATACTTATGACAGGAATTCCATTTTTGATCGTATTTATCATTGCTATCATTGTGATGATCTTTATGATCAGCAAACTGAAGATTCACCCGTTTCTGTCCATCTTGCTTGTCTCGCTGGTACTTGGCGTCATCGGAGGCATCCCGTTTGCTGCGGTGACCGATGCGGATGGAAACACCATTGACGGAATTGCCACGGTCATCGGAAGCGGTTTTTCGTCCACATTCAGCAGTATCGGTATCGTTATTATTTTCGGCGCGATGATCGGTACGTTTCTGGAAGCTACCGGAGCGGCGTTAAAGCTTGCCGATATGGTAGTGAAACTGGTAGGCCCCAGGCATCCGGAGCTGGCGATCGAGCTGATGGGCTGGGTCGTATCGATTCCGGTGTTCTGCGATTCCGGGTTCGTCGTGCTGAACCCGATCCGTAAGGCTATGGTCAAGAGAACAGGCGCTTCCTCTGTTGCGATGACCGTATGCCTGGCAGCCGGACTGTACTGTTCCCATGTGTTTATACCGCCGACGCCGGGACCGATCGCGGCCGCGAATACGCTGGGGATCGGAAACAACCTTCTGCTGGTTATGGGACTGGGGCTTCTGGTATCCATCCCCGCATTGGTTGGCGCGTGGTTCTATGCCCGCTTCATCGGCAAAAAGGTAAAAGCGAACGATGAGATGAACAGCGGCGAGGTGGTGCAGACATATGAGGAGCTGGTTGCTTCCTACGGAAAACTTCCGTCCGGATTTATGTCCGTGGCTCCGATCCTGGTTCCTATCGTGCTGATGGCGCTGTCCAATGTGGCTTCGCTGGCGGGATGGTCGGGCGGTCTTCTGACGGCATGCACGTTCCTGGGGACTCCGATCGTTGCCCTGGCGGTCGGCGTGGTGATCGGCATCATCCTGCTGGTTCAGTCCAGAATGGGAGAGAAATTATACGATCTCACGAACGAGACGCTAAAGACCGTAGGGCCGATCCTGTTTGTAACGGCAGCGGGCAGCGTGCTCGGGAAGATCATTTCCGAGACCAGCCTGGTTGATTTTATCACGGAACACGCAAATCTTCTGGAAGGGATCGGCATTTTCTTCCCGTTCCTGATCGCTGCGATCCTAAAGACCGCGCAGGGATCCTCCACAGTGGCGATCACGACCACAGCGGGAATCATGGCTCCTTTGATGGGCGCGCTGGGCATGGATTCCACCGTGATGTCCGCGCTCTGCGTGATGGCGATCGGCGCCGGCGCCATGACGGTGTCCCACGCGAACGATTCCTACTTCTGGGTGGTTACCAACTTCGGCGGCATGACCCCGGATCAGGGATACAAGACGCAGACGGCGGCAACGCTGGTAGAAGGTATCTGTTCCATCCTGCTGATTTTTATTTTGTCGCTGATCTTCCGCTAGGCATTTGACATTCAGGAGGTGCGGCATGAATATAAGAAAAGATGCAGATCAGATCATCAGGGAATCGATTGGAAAAGTGCTGCCGGACGAGGCGGTTTCCCGCGCGCTGGCGGGGAAGCAGTTCGGCGCGGGGAAGATCCGCGTGGTAGCGGCCGGGAAGGCGGCGTGGCAGATGGCGTGCAAAGCCGCGGAGATTCTGGGAAATCGGATGGACGCCGGGGTCGTGGTTACGAAATACGGCCATGTAAAGGCGGAAATTCCCGGAATGAAGTGTTTTGAGGCCGGGCATCCCGTGCCGGATCAGAACTCGTTTATCGGAACGCAGGCCGCTCTGGAGGCCGTGGAAGGGCTGACGGCGGAGGATACGGTGCTGTTTCTGTTGTCCGGCGGCGGAAGCGCGCTTTTTGAGAAACCTCTGGTTGCGGAGGAGGAACTGTCCGATATTACGAAACAGCTGCTGGCATGCGGGGCCGATATTGTGGAGATGAATACGATCCGCAAGAGACTTTCCGCGGTCAAGGGCGGGAAATTCGCGAAGTTCTGCGAACCGGCGCATGTGTACAGCATTGTTCTCAGCGACATTCTGGGCGACCCGCTGGATATGATCGCCTCCGGCCCGGCCTATCCGGATTCCAGCACCTGTACCCAGGCGCTTGCCATTGTGGAAAAATATGGTTTGAAATTCAGTGAACAGGCGTTGGAACTGCTCGCGCAGGAGACTCCGAAGGAGCTGAACAATGTGGAGACAATCATCACGGGAAGTGTGAGGGATCTCTGCCGGGCGGCTTCGGAGGCCTGTGAGGATCTGGGATACGAGCCGGTATTTCTGACCGACCAGCTCGCGTGCGAAGCGCGGGAGGCCGGAGCGTTTCTGGCGGCGATCGCAAAGAGCCATCAGGATAGCAAAAAGAGTCTGGCATTTATCGCCGGCGGCGAGACGGTGGTGCATTTGATCGGGAAAGGAATGGGCGGACGCAATCAGGAGATCGCGCTTTCGGCGGCTCTCGGAATCGACAGCCTCAAGGATACGGCGGTGTTCAGCGTCGGAAGCGACGGAACCGACGGGCCGACCGACGCGGCGGGCGGATACGTGGACGGAGATACGAAGGCCGCGCTCGCGAAGGAGGGCGTCAATATCTATCAGGTATTGCGGGAAAACGATGCTTACCCGGCGCTGAAAAAGAGCGGCGGACTGATCATGACCGGAGCGACCGGGACGAATGTGAACGACGTGGCGGTGGTGCTGATCCGCCGGTAACGGAAAATTTATCGGGTATAATGTACGGAAGGAGCGCTTTTTTGCGCTCCTTCTTTGCTGTCGGGCGGTTGAGAGCGATTTCTGACTTCTGGGATTTTTAGCACGCAGTATAGAAATATGTCATAATTTTATAAAAATAATAATTGAAAATATGACAAAAATACAATATAATTATTTTCAGGAGAAGAGGAGGAGCATATGGAGGCTATATATGAAAAATTAAAAAAGATGAGGGAAGAAGCGGGACTCAGACAGGGGCAGATCGCCGGTTTTCTGGGAGTCACTCAAACCTACATCTCTAAAGTGGAAACCGGAGAAAGAAACCTTACCGTCGACCAGCTGGAAAATTTGGTGAATCTTTATGGCTATAGTTTGTCATCATTTGCGGATATGCAGGAGGACGCGCAGCCGATTCGGTTTTCATTCAGGGCGCAGGAGATCAGCCAGGAGGATCTGAGAGTGATCGCTGACGTTGGGAGAATTGTGATAAACAGCCGTTTTATGAAAAAGATATTGGAGGAAGCGGATGATTGATAAACTTGATCTTAACACAAAAGCGCAGGAATTAAGAGAGATGCTGGGAGAAGATGCGAATTCTCCGGCAGATGTTTTTTCTCTGATAAATCAGATTGATGGACTGACCATTGTTTTTTACCCCCTGGGGGATCATATCAGCGGAATCTGTGTCAGAGATCATGAAGTGAAACTGATTGCCCTTAATTCAACGATGTCATATGGCCGCCAGAGGTTTACGCTTGCACATGAGTTTTATCATTTGTATTTTGATAAAGCGTCTGGCTACAACGTCTGTTGTAAGAAATTTGATTCCAAAGGCGAGGACGAGAGAAGGGCAGATCAATTTGCTTCCTATTTTATTGCGCCATACAAATCGCTGAGGGCGGCGGTGAAAAGAATATGTGACCAAAAGGAACTGCAGTTGCGGGACGTCATAGAACTCGAACAATATTTTGGAATGAGTCATCTCGCAATGTTGTGGAGGTTAGTTTCAGAAGGATATTTGGCAAAGGCGGATTTTGATATATATAGCAATGGAGTTATTTCGGCCGCAAGAAATCTTGGTTATAGTGATAAATTATATAAACCCGCGCCGGTCGAGCTGCAAAAGAAAACTTACGGCTATTACTTAAAGCAAGTGGTTGAATTGCGCCGGAAGGATCTGGTATCACCCGGTAAGATTGATGAATTGCTGTTAGATGCTTTTCGTGATGACATTGTGTTTGGAGAGGATGAGGAAGTGGGTGGAGAAGTAATTGACTGAAAAGTATTTTATAGAGCGGCGAAGCCAGAGTGCAGGCTTCGCTGTTTTCCTATCTTATAGTATTACACAGTAGGAAGAGCGCAAAAAAATCCACAAAACAGGTATTTAAACGGCGAATATTCGGAACTATATGAACAGAGTTTTGTTTGCCGTGCGCGGCGTGCCATGCAAATAATTACAATCAAAATCGGTCAAAATAAATCAAAATTGTGCAACATGAACGAAAAAGAAAGTGGAAATTTGTGGCTTATTTTGATTGAATTTGATCGAATGTGAGCATATAATGAGAATAGAAAAAAAGAAAAGGAAGAGAGGTGAGAGGATGATCTGCACGGTAACATTCAATCCGTCGCTGGATTACATCGTCTCGGTCGAGGATTTCCGGCTTGGCCTGACAAACCGCACCTGTTCGGAGCAGCTGCTTCCCGGCGGGAAAGGGATCAACGTATCGACGGTCCTCATGAACCTGGGGATCGAAAATACCGCGCTGGGATTTGTCGCGGGATTTACAGGCGCAGAGGTGGTGAGGCGGCTGGAAGCCATGGGAGTGAAGAATGGATTCATTTTCATCGACGAGGGCTTCACGAGGATCAACCTGAAATTGAAATCCATCGACGGGACGGAGATCAACGGCCAGGGGCCGGACATCAGCCAGGACAAGATCGATCTTCTGATGAAACAGCTCGGCGGGCTGGGCGAGGGGGACGTCCTGTTCCTTTCGGGCAGCATTCCGGCGTCCATGCCGGATGACGCATACCGGAAGATTATGGAGATGCTCGACGGCAAAGGGGTTCTGACCGCAGTGGACGCGACGAAGGAACTTCTGCTAAACGTACTGCCCTATCATCCGTTTTTGATCAAGCCGAACAATCATGAATTGGGAGAAATTTTCGGTGTGGAGTTAAAGACCAGAAAGGACGTCGTTCCGTACGGGAGGAAGCTGCAGGAGGCCGGAGCGCAGAACGTGCTGGTTTCCATGGCCGGAGAGGGCGCGGTGCTGATCGCCGCAGACGGCCGGGTGCTGGACGCGCCGGCCCCGCAGGGGACGCTGGTCAACGGCGTGGGCGCAGGAGATTCCATGGTGGCCGGCTTCATGGCAGGATGGATGGAAAAACAGGATTATGAACATGCGTTCTACATGGGAGTCGCGGCGGGAAGCGCCAGCGCGTTTTCGGAAAATCTGGCGGGCAGAAAAGAGATTGAGGCGGTCTACGCCCAGGTGACGGGGCGGACCGGATCAAAGCAGTAACCAGAAAGGTTAGGAGGCGAAGTAATGAGAATAACGGATTTACTGGATATCAGGAGTATCGCTCTTAAGGCTGCTCCGAAGAATAAGGAAGAGGCATTGGACGCGATTGTCGCGCTCATGGCAAAGAGCGGAAAGCTCAATGACGAGGAAGCTTACCGCAGGCAGGTGTACGCGCGGGAGGAAGAAAGCACGACGGGGATCGGTGAAGGGATCGCGATCCCGCATGGCAAATGCGGCGCGGTGGACCGGCCGGGACTGGCGGCGATGGTAGTGCCGGACGGCGTGGATTTCGACTCGCTGGACGGCGAGCCGGTGACGCTGATGTTCCTGATCGCGGCACCGAACACGGAGGACAACGTACACCTGGATGTTTTGAGCAAGCTGTCCATGATGCTGATGGACGAGACGTTTACGGCGAATCTGCGCGGCGCGAAGACCGCGGAGGAATTTCTTGAGATCATCGACAGGGCGGATGATGAGAAGAAGGGCGTGGATGAACGGCTGGCGGATATGGGTGAAGCGCAGGCGGATCAGGCGAAGATCCTGGCGGTCACCTCATGTCCCACGGGAATCGCGCACACGTACATGGCTGCGGAAGGACTGGAGAAGGCGGCGAAGGAGAAGGGCTGCTTTATCAAGGTGGAGACGAGAGGGTCCGGCGGGGCGAAGAACATGCTGACGGCGAAGGAGATCGCGGAGGCGGACTGCATCATCGTAGCGGCGGACGCACAGGTGCCGATGGACCGGTTTGACGGAAAGAAGGTCATCGAGCGCCCGGTTTCCGATGGAATTAATAAGGCCGGTGAACTGCTGGATCTGGCGGTCTCCGGAAATGTCCCTGTCTATCACAGCGCAAATGCAGGCGCGGCGGCGGAATCCGCGAAGAAAGCGGGCGGCGGGATCGGCCATCAGATCTACACGCAGCTGATGAACGGGGTTTCCCATATGCTCCCGTTCGTCGTGGGCGGCGGGATCCTGATTGCGATCTCCTTCCTGATCGACGGCCTGCTCGTAGATATGAATGCGCTCTCGGAGGCGGAGAGGGTGAATTTCGGTACGATCACACCGGTTGCGGCGATGTTTAAGAATATCGGCGGTGTGGCGTTCGGGTTTATGCTCCCGGTGCTTGCGGGATTCATTGCGATGGCGATCGGCGACCGGCCGGCGCTTGCCGTAGGATTCGTGGGCGGCATGATGGCGGCGAACGGAAGCTCCGGTTTTCTCGGCGCGCTGGTGGCTGGTTTTGCCGCGGGCTATCTGGTTCTGGGACTCCGCAGGATTTGCGACAAGCTGCCGCAGGCGCTCGAGAAGATCGCCCCGGTTCTCATCTATCCGGTGTTCGGGATCCTGCTGATCGGGCTGATCATGACGTTCATCGTAGAACCGATCATGGGCGGCATCAACACGGCACTGAATAACGGACTGACCAGCATGGGCGGCGCGAGCAAGCTGATCCTCGGCCTGATCCTCGGCGGTATGATGGCGATCGATATGGGCGGCCCGTTCAACAAGGCGGCATACGTATTCGGAACGGCGGCAATCGCGGCGGGCAATTATGACATTATGGCGGCGGTTATGATCGGCGGTATGACACCTCCGTGCGCGATCGCGCTGGCGACGCTTCTGTTCAAGGACAAATTTACGAAGGAGGAGAGGGAGTCCGGGCCAACCAACTTCATCATGGGCCTCGCGTTCATCACGGAAGGCGCGATCCCCTATGCGGCGGCGGATCCGCTTCACGTGCTGCCGTCCTGCATCATCGGCTCCGCAGTCGCCGGGGCGCTCTCGATGCTGTTCGGCTGTACGCTGATGGCTCCTCACGGCGGAATCTTCGTAGTCCCGGTGATGGGCAACGCATTGATGTACCTTGTCGCTCTGGTCGTCGGGACGGTGATCTCAGCGGCGCTTCTGGGAATATTGAAGAAAAAAGTGTAAGGATATGGAAATTTGGAGAAAAATATTGATAATAATAAGATAGACGGAGGTACGCTATGAAAGAATTTAAGTATATTATCGCGGATCCGGAGGGGATCCACGCGCGTCCGGCGGGAATGCTGGTAAAGGCGGCAAAGGAATTTTCCTGTGACATTAAGATTGCAAAAGGCGGAAAGGCTATGAGCTGCAAGGCTATTTTCGGGGTCATGGGACTGGGAGCGAAAAAGGGAGACGAGGTGACGCTGACCTTCGACGGCGCGGACGAGGAGGAAGCGTTCGGAACGATCAGCCAGTTCATGCAGGAGAATTTATAAGATGAAGACATATCAGGGGAAAAGTGTATTTGGCGGAATCGCCATCGGGAAAATCCGCGTATATAAAAAGGGCGAACAGCAGGTGAAGCGCGTCCGGATCACCGACCCGGACGCCGAGACGGAGCGCTTGAAGGAGGCTAAGGCCGAGGC
>CANRMH010000011.1 GCA_947631695.1 uncultured Lachnospiraceae bacterium
TCGGTCGAAACTGCTTGCGTCTTGTCGCCAGATGTGCTATAGTTGAAACATGGAAAGGAACAACCGCCCACAAGGGGGTTGGCCTCATACTGAAGATAGAAACTCCACCCTAGTAACTCGGTCAAAGTTTATAGGGTGGTTTTTCTGTGCTTTACCACATCAATGACAGATCAAATAAATGAATGTCAGCAATGCCAGAATGAATAAACCGAACTGCATCAGATCATTAAAACTGAATTTGTTCTTCATCAGCACCACCCCCATTCTATGTAGAATAGAGGTCAGCCACCCTGCAACACGATTGTTCCTATCCACATCTTAGCATACCGGATTCTTCTTTTCAATCATTTTTTATGTAACCCACAATGCATAAGCACATACACTGTTGATTAAGATAGGTTGTTTGCGTCGCAACTATTCACCCGCAGCGCCTGTATATAGTCGTTCACCGGAAATTCCTTCGTTTTTCTTAAGAATCTTTACCAAAATTTTCTAAAGTTATCACAGTTCTTTCACACAAATACGATATAGTAAATGCGTCGACAAAGAAGACGACGGCTATGCAGACTCGTTTCACATGGCTGCCGGACTTCGGCCAGCGACAAACTCTTTCACTTATATTTATTCCTCTTTTAGCCGGTTTTACTACCGGCTTTTTTTCATTTCTTCCGTAAGTTTTATTCCCTTTTTATATATCACGGCAGTATCTTGCGGGCGGACAGATTTCCCTATAATTTCATATGATAATAAATATTTATAATAAGCAGGCAGTTGTTCCGCTTTTATTATTTTTATGGAGAAAAATGGCGTTGATTTTTTATGTAGTCTTGAATATAATAAAAATGTAAAGAAAGTAAAGAAATTTAATCATTTATTTTGAAAGGATGACGAGTATGGAAATAGCAAAAATCTCCAGTAAGGGACAAGTTACTATCCCCGTATCGGTAAGGAAAAAATTGAAATTAAAAACAGGCGATAAAATAGTGATTTTCGAGGAAAATGGCAGATTCTATTTTGAAAATTCTGCAATGCTTGCTTTAAAAAGGGCAGAAGAAGCGTTTGCTGGGGAAGCAGCCAAGGCAGGTTTTGAAACAGAAGAGGATATGCAGGATTACATGCGAGAGATCCGAAAGGAAATAAGGGGGTATTAGATTGCGCGTAATGCTCGACACGAATGTGTTCGTTTCTATGATCTTCTTCCCGTCCAGTCAAACAAGAGAATTGGCAAAGCGGTTGATGGATGAACACCAGATTATTGTGTGTGATTATGTAATCGAAGAACTACGGCTTGTAGTGAATCGAAAATTTCCAATGAAAAAAATGTATTTGGATCAATTTTTTAAAGAACTTCCGTTTGAGTTGGTATATACTCCCAAAGATGTGAATATAGGCGAGTTTCCCACTATTCGGGATGCAAAAGATTCTCCGATTCTTGCGACAGCAATATTGGAGGATGTAGATGTTTTTATAACGGGAGACAAGGATTTCCTAGTATTGGATGTAGAAACACCAGAGATCGTGACGATGGCGGAATTTTTAAACCTATGCTGATAAAATGCAAAATTAGGAGAAACCATTGTTGTCAACAATATATGATAATGTTGTCATAAATCTTTCTGTATTTATATAAAGTTTGGTTTATACTGTATAAAGAAGTATCAAATTCAGGGCTTTGTTGTTTGTGGAAATAATCCGCAATTGGCAAAGCCCTTTTATGTAAGATAAAAATTTACTTTTGCACTACATTCCATTGTAATATGTTGTATAAAAAAGAATGTGCCTCTTATCATGAACGTTTTTTCTTCCTGATCAGCCGGACTCCATTCTTGTCGGCCACCGTGATCCCCATATAAGCCATCACGATCGTCGCGATAGGCATAAGCCAGTTAAAGATCGCCCAGCCGCCGTACTGAGCCACGCTAAGTCCCAGCGTGCTGGCGATAAACACTCCGCAGGTGTTCCATGGAATCAGCGCAGAGGTGACGGTCCCGGCGCTCTCAAGCGCATTGGAAAGGCTCGCGGGATACAGATCCATCTTCCGGTACTCTTCCGCATACATACGCCCCGGGATTACGATGGAAATATACTGTTCCGGCATGGTCGCATTGGACAGCAGGCAGGTCGCCTCGGTAAGGGTGACCAGGGACGCCGGAGTCTTCGCGAAACTCTTTAATTTATTTACAATGACTTCCAGCTGGTGCGTGTACTCCATGATCCCGCCGAACATCATCGCAATGATCGTCAGGGAGATGGAAAACATCATATTCATAAGTCCGCCGCTGTTGAGCAGTTCATCGATCTCATAGATGCCTGTCTCGCATACATATCCGTTCATCCCGCAGGAGAACAGGCTGCCGAGCGTACAGTGATCCTGGAAGATAAGCCCCAGGACTGCGCCGGCAAAGATTCCCAGCGTAATCCCCGGGATCGCAGGCATTTTCAGCGCCACGGCAACGATAACGATCAGCGGCGGCAGAAGCAGAAGCGGATTGAGATGAAACATGCCGCTCATCGCGTCGGACAGCTCGTTGACCTTGCTCATGTCCGCGCTTCCTCCGTGATACTGCAGAAAACCAAGAATGGCAAAGAAGATCAGGGAAATGATATACACGATCCCGGTCGGAAGCAGCATGAACTTCACATGGGTGATGACATCCGTCCCCGCCATGGCCGGAGCGAGATTGGTCGTGTCGGACAGGGGAGACATCTTATCCCCGAAATATGCACCGGTCAGGATCGCACCGGCGGTCATCCCCGGATCCATGCCCAGGCCGACGGCGATTCCCATCATAGCGACGCCCATCGTCCCCATCGTTCCCCACGAAGTGCCTGTTGCCAGGGAGGTGATGGAACAGATCAGGACAACTGCGACAAAGAAGATCGCAGGATTCAGAATCTTCAGCCCATAGTAGATCATCGCGGGAACCACGCCGGCGTCCAGCCAGACGCCGATCAGGATGCCGATCAGCACCAGGATAATGATCGACTGCAGGGCGCGGGTGATGCCGTCCAGCATCGCCTGCTCGACCTCTTTCCATGAATAGCCGAGGATCAAGCTCATGATGGCGGCGACGACAACTCCCACGAACATGGGGATATGCGGATCCACCCCGAAGACCAGGATGGCAACCGCCATCACAACGATCAGGATTCCCATCGTAATCAGGGACTGCCACAGCTTCGGCATGCGCCCCTGCCGGGCTTTCTTTTCTTTTTTCACATTTCTTCCCTTCCTTCACTCTCAATTCGGCGAATAAATATACAAAATACACGAATAATATAATTTTTTATATTATACCGTGCATTTTCACAAAACACAAGAATTCTTTTGATTGTCAGGATTTAAGCCCTGCGATAAAATTGTCGAGCCGTCCGAGGGCCTTCTGAATCGTCTCCATCGAGACGGCATAGCACACCCTCAGATACCCCTCCGCGTGAAAAGCGCTCCCGGAAACCATTGCAATATGCGCTTTTGCAAGCAGCGCATCCGCAAGCGCATCCGTATCCGGAAAACGCTCCGGATATTTCTTCAGGAGTTCCCTCACATCGAGCATCATGTAGAAAGCTCCCTCGGCATGATTGCAGGAGACTCCGGGAATCTCCCGGATCGTCTCCATCAGATAATCGTGCCGCCTCCCAAACTCCCGAAGCATCCGATCCGTCACGTCTTTGCGGTCATTCCGGTAAGCCTCCAGCGCGGCATACTGCGCGATGCTGCTGGCACAGGAGGTCGTGTGGCTCTGGATCCCGCGGACCGCCGCGCTCACCTCGTCTCCGGCCGCCACATACCCGACTCTCCAGCCTGTCATCGCGTAGGCTTTGGAAAATCCGTTGATCAGAATGCACTGCCGTCTGATCTCATCCGAAAGCGCCGCAACGGAAACGTGACGGTTCTGCCCGTAGACCAGTTTTTCATAGACTTCGTCCGTGATAATGAAAAATTGATGTTCCACCGCAAGATTCCCGAGTTCCCTCAGTTCCTCTTCCGTATAGATAACTCCTGTCGGATTGTTCGGGGTATTCAGAATGATAGCTTTCGTCCTCGGGGAAACCGCTTTACGGATCCCGCCGAGATTCAGGTGAAACCCTTCTTCCTCGCAGCCGGGAACGAAGACCGGCTGCGCTCCGGCAAGCTTCACCATCTCTTCATAGCTGACCCAGCTCGGAGTCGGTATCACCACTTCATCTCCCTGCTCGCACACGGCAAACACAGCGTTGAACAGCGCCTGCTTTGCGCCTGTGCTGACGCAGATCTGTTCCGGCGTGTAGGAGATGCCATTCTCCCGCTCCAGCTTCTCACAGATGGCTTTTCTAAGCTCAGGAATCCCGTGAACCGGCGTATATTTCGTGTATCCCGCGTCAAGCGCCGCCTTTGCCGCCTCGCAGATATATTCCGGGGTTCCGAAATCCGGCTCTCCCGCGCTGAAATCAAGTACTTTGATCCCCTGCTCCTTCATTTTTCTCGCTTTTGCCGTCAGAGCCATCGTCTTAGACGGGCTTAGCCGACTGATTCGCTGCGTCAACATCTCTGTTCTCCTCTCTGTGTTTCCATCCACGCATAGATATCTTCATATACCTGCCGCCGATCCCTTTCATTCAGGATCTCATGCCGGTCGCCCGGGTACAGTTTCATCGTCACATTCCGCAGACCGCAGGCCAGATACCGCCGGTACACCTTCCCGACTCCCTTTCCGAAGCCGCCTACCGGATCTTCCCCGCCGGATACCAGCAGGAGCGGAATATCCTTCGGGATCTTTTCGATCCGCTTCTTTTTCGTCAGCGTTTTCATTCCCTCGAACATCCAGTAATACCCGTTGACCGTAAAGATAAAGCTGCAGAGCGGATCATTTTCATAGGCGCGTCTTCTCTGCGTATCCGAGGTGATCCAGTCCTTATCGCTGTCGCTCTCCCCCGGCCGGAAATGCCGGTTGTAGCTGCCCATTCCAAGCTGATTGACCAGACGGCTCCGGTGGTGCCAGCCCTTCACTCCGGCAATCAGCCGGCAGAGCGCCTGCCCCGCCGCCAGTTCCACATTCCCATGATGCCCGGTGCCCATAATCACCGCCCCGGCGAGCCCTTCCCCGTATTGTACAAGGTATTGCCGCAGCAAAAAGGAACCCATACTGTGTCCCAGCATAAAAAGCGGAACATCCGGATACGCCTTTTCCAACTGCTTCCGCAGCCAGTGGATATCCTCTATCACACAGCGGTTCCCATCCTTCTCGGCAAAATATCCAAACTGCTCCTCGTCCCGGACGGACTTGCCGTGTCCCAGATGGTCGTTCCCCGCCACACAGTAACCTTTTGAGGCAAGATATTCGGCAAATTCACCATAACGTTCGATATATTCCACCATCCCGTGACAGATCTGAAGCACCGCCCGGATCCTGCCATCCGGGATCCATGCGGCGGCATGAATCCGCGTGACCCCGTCCTGTGATAAATAATAAAATTCTTTCCGCATTTTCATATTCTCATGCCTCTCTGATAGGATTCATAATTCAAGTATCATTCATTTCCTGCCGCTTTGTCAAGGACTTTCCCGAAAGAAACCCTTCACCGGATCATCAACAGAGGGACTGCAGCGGCGTCCGATCATCCGGCTCCGCGCAGTCCCCTTTGTTTCCTGGCATTTCTTGATATTTTATGAATGAAGAATCCTCTGTCTCCCTTGCATCTCCACAGGATTATTTCGCGACATTCTCCATAAATCTCTGAATGATCGTCGCACACATCGCCCGGCTTACACTGCCCTGCGGCGCCAGCGTTCCGTCGTCATTTCCCTTGATCAGGCCGGCTCCCACCGCCCATTTTATCTGCTTATCTGCAAATGAAGATACATTTCTGCCATCGGGAAATCCGCTCAGATCATCCGCGGCATCCGTATCGTACCCTTTGTGCTGTGCATACCGGTACATCATCGTCGCCATCTGCTCCCGCGTGATCTCATCGGCCGGACCGAACATACCCTTCCTTTCCTCGTCGGTATATCCGGTAATGACCTGCACATCGTCTCTGCTCGCCCACATCACGGCGTCCAGATAGAACAGTTTTTTATTGTCCGGCACATCCCTGAAAACGCTCCGGTACTGCTCTCCGCCTTTGCCGCCGTCCAGACGGTACAAAATGAGCGCGAACTGGCCGCGGCTCAAGCTTACAGCCGGGCCGAAGTGTGTGTCATCCAGTCCGGTCATAATCCCGTGGTCGTAAACGTACTGCACGGCGTCCCGGTGCCAGTTATCTGCATGCATGTCCTCAAAAATGTCTTCCACCAGCTTTTGAACGGCTTCTTCCTCTACAATCACTTTGACCGTTACTTCGAGTTCGCCTACTTTGCCTTTCACCTCAAAGGTTCCCGCCGCCGCATAGTTTTCCGTCGGAATCTTCTCCCACACTACGGGTTCCTTCCCGTTGGTTCCGTCTGTATAGGAAACGCTCACCCTCTCCGGAAGTACCGGCGCGACGCCCGCTTTGGTTCTTACATCGTCCGGGTTCGCCGCCGTCTGGATGACCTTCACAGGCTCCTCGCCCGCCGCCAGAGCCTTCAGCTCCTCTGCGGACAATTCTCTGTTGTAGATCCGGAAATCGTCAATCCCGCCTTTGTAGTAACTGTCCGCCGTATAATGCGACTTCCCGATCAGATTGCTCACCATCCCGCTGATGCTGGACGGCAGAAACTGAAATTCCGCGTTCTCCGCGATTTTCTCCCCGTTCACATACAGAACGGCCTTCGTTCCGCTGATCATGACGGCCACATGATTCCACTCGTTCAATTTGAGCGGACTTCCTCCGTTCACCTGGAAGGAGGAACCGCCGTCCTCCTCATAGGCAAAACGCAGGTTATTGTTCCCGCTGTTTAACGTCAGGAAAAGGTTCGGGTACGGCGGATCCAGCTCGGAGCCAAAGTCAAAGAGCCTTGCCCAGTTGCCGAGTTCTTCCGGTTTCACCCACGCGGAGATGCTCATCCGGTACAGGCCGTAGATCACATCGTCCGGAAGTTCCACATAGGCGTCCGTCCCGTTCAGCTGCAGCATCTTTCCGAGTCTTCCGTTGTCCGCGATCGCGGCTCCGCCTCTCAGCGCCGCGTCATGACCGTTTCCGGAAATATCTTTCACGACGGTTCCGTCCACATCGTCAAAATCATAATGCACGACGGGTTTCGTCTCATCGTCCGGTTCCGCCGGGTAGTCCGACACGCCGTCCGTCATCCAGATCCGGTACGGATAGCGCACCGCGCTGTTGTAATCGGCGGGCCTTGCCTCCCCGTAGCGGTACCATTGCCCGATATTTGCGTACGGCACGACGACCATCTCCTGCTCGCCGCCCGCCGTATTCACTTTAATCTGATAGCCGTCCCCGAGGATCCTCTCCTCCGGGTAATCCGTTTTTCCGGCGGTTTCCACAGCCGCCCCGTCCTCTGCGCCCACCACGCCGGTCATATTGACAAACGCAATGTCGGAGCCGAAGAGTTTCTGGGATTCCTCGCTGCTGACGAACGCCGCCGCCTGGCAGTATACCATCGGGCCTTTTTTGATCGCCCAGAGTCCCTCGTTGGAGTTCTCGCCCTTCACCCATGTCAGTTCGGACGGATATCCAAGAATGATCTTGTCTCCCTTCTCCACATTCAGAGTGATAAAATCTGCGTCTGCGCTCGCTGCCGTCTCTTTTCCGTTCACGGTCACGGACGGCTCTGCGGTCAGCCAGCCCGGAATCCGGATCTTCAGCGGAACAACCGCCGTAGAATCCGACATGACTTCCAGCTTGATCTCATCATTTGCCGGATAGTCCGTCTCCATCTTCAGATGCAGGATCCCCTTCTCCAGCCTGATCTTCACTTCGTTGGACACAAACTGATTCACATATACCTCCGTATCGGATTTCGAGTACAGATAATACGGAAGATAGGACTGCATCCTCATCCCCGAGGAGGAGCAGCAGTCCGGCCCCGTGTAGAATCGGTCCGTCGTCCCGTTCAGCGGTCGGTGGTAGCTGTATCCGTCCCCGTCTATGGTGGAGGTCGCGAACATGTGGTTGAAGAGGACGTCCTCCACCACCTGCTCATAAGCCGTATCCCCGGTCAGCTCAAACAGATTCTGATTCAAGAGCGTCCAGGAATTGGTCGCGCAGGTCTCGCCGACGCTCCCGGTATTCGGGAGGTTGTGTCCCGCCTCATAATGCTCGCCCACAGAAACGGTCCCGGTGATATACATCTGCCTGGACGTGATATCCTTCCACGCCCCTGCAACTTTGTCCAGATAGGACACATCCCCGGTCTCCTGATATTTCTTCAGGAATCCCAGAAAATTCATCTGGAAGGTATGCGCGTGGACATAGTGCTGCACCGCGTCGATCCCCATCTCGCCGCCTGCCACCTTGTCCAGATCCGCAAAGGGCGTATCTCCGTAACCGCTCCAGCTGGACGCCCATTTATCGATATTGCCGATCGCCCAGTCCACCCACGCGGAGTAGGTCTCGGACCGCACGGAGTCAGAGACGGCAATCGTCCTGGAAAGCTGCATGATCGGATCGATCAGCAGAGTTCCCTCCCAGGACTGGTGTACGTCATGTCCGGCGATCGTCGTCCCGTTCGTGATCGCGAGCGGCCAGAATTCCACCTTATTGACATTGGAGGGCGTGCCGTCCTGATAGAGAACCTTCGTATTCTCATCGCCGATCGTATTGACCAGATAGTCCGCCAGCCCGACGGCGCATGCAAAAGCTTTGTCCGCCAGCGCCTCATTGTCCGCCTGATACTTTTGATATACGTTCACAAGCCCGTTCAGGGTCGAATACATCTCGTACGGATCCATTCCCTTTACCGGCTTGGAGCTGCGAATGGCAGGAGTGGCATTCCCCAGATAGCCGGCGAACTGATTGTAGCCCGATGCGCTTCGGTCTTCCTTTGTCTGGGTCGCCGCAAGCTGATCCACGACGTCCGTGATCGCCGCCTCAATCGATCCGTCCTTGTCCATCCATTTGCAGTTGCTCATGGCTTCCAGCCATTTCCCCGGCTGCTCTCCCTCGAGCCAGCTCCAGGCAGAATGGCTGTGGTTCTTATATTCGTCCAGATACGCCTGCATCCTCTGTCCGTACAGGTAGTCCATCGCATAATTCTGCATGGCGTCCTTCAGCTTCGCGCCGATCGAGCCGCCCACATCGATGATCTCGCTGCTGTCCAGCTTCTGCAGCCCGTCTACCGGCTCGGCCGTTTTCACCACGGTTACCTGGAAGGCCTTCGTCGTCTTTTTGCTTCCATAGGTCAGAGTTGCCGTCAGAGTGACCTCTACATTTTTGTCCGTCCGCGTTACAGAAGCCCTGCCGTCCGCTCCGATCCGGATCGCCTCATGATCGGATGTCCAGGTGATCTCGGAACCGCGCGCACCTTTGAGCGGCAGAGTGAAATCCGCTGTCACGTATTTTGCAACCGTAAGATTCTCTGCATCCGAATCCAGAAAGTCCTGTTCCGTAAATCCGGCCAGTTCCGCCACCTGATCGGCAGTCAGCGCACAGTCATAAACAGCCACATCGTCAATGGCGCATCCCAGTCCCTCGTCTCCGTATCCGGAGCAGCCGATCATCATCTCCGTAATGTCCGTATTCTTCGTAATGGACGCGCCTGCAGTGTATTTTTCTGCGATCACCTCCCCATCCTGATAGATGGTGATGGTATCCGTCTGATCGTCGAACACGCTCACAATGTTTGTCCATTCATTCTCCGGAAGTCCATCATTCGGCGTTCCGATCTTGCTCGCAACATTCCCTCCATTCGATACAAAAGCCATACTTTCCCCGGCAGTCCATCCCATGAACCAGCCGTTTCCATCCCACTGAGCGCCCTTTTTCGCCCAGAACACTCTTCCGTCTCCATTCAGGGAATGAAGCCTTTTCAGCCACACGGAGGCTGTCAGACTGCTTCCGTTCAGCTCATCTGTGTTTGGAGTAGTCAGATAACCCTGTTTGCCGGACACGTTATCCAAAACCAACGCCTTGCCGCCCTTCCGGTCCGCCGTCACCGAAACCACATCGTGAACCGTAACCGTCTCGCCGGTATCAGCGGCAAACGTCCCGCTGATATTCTCTCCATCTCCCTGCGTAACCGCGTCAAAGTTCATGGCGAATACCGGTTCCGGCAGCGCCGCCGCATCGGCCGGAATCGCCAGAGACGTACTCAGCAGCGCTGCCGAAAGCACACCGGAGAGTAATTTTCTTGCAAATTCTTTCTTTTTTCTTTTCCCTCTCATTTCATCTTTCCTCTTCTTTTATAAATTTGCCGGAACATCCCCATCCAGACGCTCTGGCAGTCTTATCCCTGTCATTCCCTATCTGTCTTCTATTTTTACATATTCGCGGTAAGGCGCAAGCGGCCGGTATGCAGGCCGGATGATCTTATCCGCATTCTTCAGCTCCTCCAGCCGGTGTGCGCTCCAGCCGACGATCCTCGCCGCCGCAAAGATCGGAGTATAGAGCGCGGGAGGCAGATCCAGCATGCTGTAGACCAGCCCGCTGTAAAAGTCCACGTTCGCATTGACTCCCTTGTAGATCCGGCGTTTCTCACCGATCACTTCCGGCGCCATATGTTCCACCATTTCATACAGAGCATATTCCTTTTCGTATCCCTTTTCCGCCGCCAGTTCCTTCACAAATTTCTTAAAAATGTCCGCGCGCGGATCGGAGATGGAATAGATGGCATGGCCCATCCCGTAGATCAACCCCATTTTATCAAATACCTTTTTGTCCAGGAGGTCGTACAGATACTGTCTGACCGCGTCCCTGTCCTCCCAGTCCGTCAGCGTCGCCTTCATATCCTCGAACATCTGCGTCACCTTCACGTTCGCGCCGCCGTGCTTCGGCCCCTTCAAAGACGCCATTGCCGCCGCGATCGTAGAGTAAGTGTCCGTGCCGGAGGACGTAACCACGTGGGTCGTGAACGTAGAGTTGTTTCCGCCGCCGTGATCCATATGGAGTACCAGGGCCATATCCAGGATCTTCGCCTCGAGCCTGGTATATTTGCGGTCCTCCCGCAGCATCATAAGGATATTCTCCGCCGTGGACAGTTCCGGAGAGGGCGCGTAGATGAACAGGTCGTCCCCTCTGCGGTAATTATATGCGTGATAACCGTAAACCATCAGCATCGGGAACTGGCTGATCAGGTTCAGGCACTGGCGCAGCACATTCGGTATGGAAATATCGTCCGCCTTCGCGTCGTAAGAGTACATATTCAGAATGGAGCGCGACAGGCTGTTCATCATATCGCGGCTGGGCGCCTTCATGATCACATCCCGCACGAAATTAGGCGGAAGCGTTCTTCTCTCCACCAGCGTGTTGTAAAACGTGTCCAGCTGCGCCTTGTTCGGCAGTTCCCCGAACAGCAGCAGATATGCGATCTCTTCAAATCCGAAGTGTTCTTCCTCAAGGAATCCCTGCACCAGATCTCTGATGTTATATCCTCTGTAATACAGACGTCCGGCGCAGGGAACTTCCTCGCCATTGACGATCTCTTTCGCGCACACGTCGGAAATATTGGTCAGGCCGGCAAGAACACCCTTTCCGTTCTCGTCGCGAAGCCCTCGTTTCACCTGGTACTTCTTGTATAGCTCTTTGTCAATCGCATTATTCTCCTCGCACAATCTGGCAAATTCCTCGATTTCCGGCGTAATCTCAAACAACGCTCTCTGTACTGAATATCTCATAGCCTTTCTCCTTTCTATTTTTCTTCCGGGCCGTCGGCGAGCCTGTGCATCTTTTGCAAAATGCTGTTTCCAAGCAGCGCAAATTCCTGCAAAGACAGCGCCTCCCCGCGCACGTTTGCTCCCTTTCCCAATTCCTCAATGCTTTCCGCAATCACCTCTTTTGGTATATCCAGTTCCGCTGAATTTCTCAGTCCGTTAAAAAGCGTCTTCCTCCTCTGATTGAATGACGCCCGGATCAGGCGGAACAGAAATCTGTCGTCCTCCGTCTCCACCGGCGGCTCTGCATTTCTCGTCAGCCGTACCACCGCCGAGCCGACCTTCGGTCTCGGCATGAAGCAGTTCGGCGGCACGTTTGCCACCAGATAAGGCTTCGCATAATACCGTACGGCAAGCGACAGCGCCCCGTACTCCTTCGTCCCGGGTCCGGCCTGCATCCGGCCCGCGACCTCCTTCTGTACCATGACCGTGATGCTTTCCACAGGCACGCGGCTTTCAAATAATCCCATAATAATGGGGGTTGTAATATAATACGGGAGGTTCGCTACCACCTTGATGGGCTTCCCTTCGTTTTTCTCTTCCACGAGTCTTTGGATATCCAGCTTCAGGATGTCCGCGTTGACGATCTCGACATTTTCATAGTCCTGCAGCGTATCGCGAAGGATCGGGATCAGCGCCCTGTCGATCTCCACAGCCAGCACCCGGCCCGCCTCACGCGCCAGATACTGCGTCATCGTCCCGATCCCCGGCCCGATCTCCAGCACGAAATCCTCCTGGGTAATCTTTGCCGCCTCTATGATCTTATCCAGCACATGCGTATCGATCAGAAAATTTTGTCCGTATTTCTTTTGAAAAGAAAAGTTATATTTTTTCAGGATTTCGATCGTATTCTGAGGACTTCCCAGCGTCTTTTCCGCCATAGGTCAGTCCTCCTTTCCGCTCAGCATCCGCCGGGCGTTTTTTTCCGTCTGTTCTATGACTTCCTGACATGTCAGCCCCTTTATCCCGGCAATTTCCTGCGCTACGTATTTCAGATTCAGAGAAGTGTTGCGTTTTCCCCGGTTCGGCTCCGGCGCAAGATAGGGGGAATCCGTTTCCAGCAAGATGGCCGAAAGCGGAATTTCCTCCACGATCTCTTTCAGTTTTTTCCCGTTCTTAAACGTCACCACGCCGCCGACGCCGATATTATATCCCATACCGACATATTCCCTCGCCATCTCGAGCGAATAGGAGAAACAGTGGATCACTCCCCGAAGTCCTCTCCCGTATTCCTTTATGATCTCCAGCGTATCCGCCGCGGCGTCCCTGCTGTGTATCATTACCGGCAGGCCCGTCTCGCGCGCCAGCTCAAGCTGGCGGATAAACCATTTCTTCTGTACCTTGCGCGGCTCGGTATCCCAATAGTAATCCAGGCCGATCTCCCCCACCGCGACAACCTTCTCTTCTGCGCATAACTCTTTCAGGCGGGCAAACTTTTCCTCGTTCAGGCCGCCCGTCTCATCGGGATGCACGCCTACCGCCGCATAGAGAAAAGGATATCTCTGCGCCATCTCCACGACCCGGCTGCAGGATTCGTACGAGGCGCTCACATTGACGATCGCCCCCACGCCGTTTTCTTCCATCGACCAGAGCAGTTCGTCCCGGTCCGCGTCAAATTGTTCATCATCATAGTGGGCGTGCGTATCAAAAATCATCAGACATCTTCTCCTTAACAGATCTCCGCTCCCGCAGGCATATCCTTCTCCGGAGTCACCAGAGCGAGATTCCCTTCCGCGTCCTCCGCGCACAGGAGCATTCCTTCCGACAATACCCCCGCGAGCTTCGCGGGCTTCAGGTTCACCAGCACCATGACTTTCTTCCCGACCATCTCCTCCGGCGTATAATGCGCCTTGATTCCGGACACGATCTGCTTTACCTGGCTTCCGACCCTCACCTTTGAGCAGAGCAGTTTTTTGGACTTCGAGACCGCCTCGCACTCCAGGATCTCTCCCACCTGGAACTGCATCTTCCCGAACTCTTCAAAAGTAATCTCCGGCTTCGCCTCTATGTCGATCACATTGTCGTCGGCTTCGCTCTCCGGCGCGTCCCCGCCCTGCGCATACAGTTCTTCCACTTTTGCGAGAACCTCCTTCAGATCCAGCCTTGCAAACAGGATCTCCGGCTTCTCTGCGACCTTTCCGTCGCCCAGCTGGGCAAGGATCTTCTCGGAAGTCTCCGGCATAAAGGGTTCGAGCTGGGCCGCGCCCTTCCTGATGCTTTCGATCAGATTGTACAGCACTGTCTCCAGGCGTTCTTTCTTTGCTTCATCCTTTGCCAGCGCCCACGGCATCGTCTCGTCGATATATTTGTTGCAGCGCTTGAACAGCGCGAAAATCTCTGTAATCGCATCCGCTACGCGCAGCTCTTCCATTTTCTGTTCCACAAGCTGCGGCATCCTCTCTGCGGCCGCTTTCAGATCGGCGTCCACATCCTCCGCCGCGCCGCGGTCCTCGACGCTGCCGCCGAAATACTTATTCGTCATGGAGATCGTGCGGTTGACCAAATTGCCGAGAGTGTTCGCCAGATCAGAATTGATCCTCTCCACCATCAGTTCCCACGAAATCACCCCGTCGTTGTCAAACGGCATCTCGTGCAGCACAAAGTAACGAACCGCGTCCACGCCAAAGAAATCCACCAGCGTATCCGCATACAGGACGTTCCCTTTGGATTTGCTCATCTTGCCGTCCCCCTGCAGGAGCCACGGATGGCCGAATACCTGTTTCGGAAGCGGCAGATCCAGCGCCATCAGGAAGATCGGCCAGTAAATGGTGTGAAAACGGATGATATCCTTTCCGATCAGATGCAGGTCTGCGGGCCAGTACTTCTGAAACTGTTCCGTACTTTCTCCGCCGCAGTCGTAGCCGATCCCGGTAATATAGTTCGTCAGCGCATCCAGCCACACATACACCACATGTTTCGGGTCGAAATCCACCGGGATCCCCCATTTAAAGGATGTTCTGGACACGCACAGATCCTGCAGTCCCGGCAGCAGGAAATTGTTCATCATCTCATTTTTTCTCGACACCGGCTGGATAAACTCCGGATGCGTGTTGATATGCTCGATCAGCCTGTCCGCGTATTTGCTCATTCTGAAAAAATACGCTTCCTCGCGCGCCGGCTGCACTTCGCGCCCGCAGTCCGGACATTTCCCGTCCACGAGCTGGGACTCGGTGAAGAAAGATTCGCAGGGAGTGCAGTACATCCCCTCGTAATATCCCTTATAGATGTCCCCCTGCTCATACAGCTTTTTGAACACCTTCTGAATCTGCCTCTCGTGATCCTCGTCCGTCGTCCGAATAAATTTATCATATGACGTATTCATCAGATCCCAGATGGATTTGATCTCCCCGGCCACATGATCCACAAATTCCTTCGGCGAGACGCCGGCCTCCTGAGCCTTGATCTCGATCTTCTGACCGTGTTCATCCGTACCGGTCTGGAAAAATACGTCGTATCCCTGACTTCTCCTGTACCGCGCGATCGCATCCGCCAGTACGACCTCATACGTGTTTCCGATATGCGGCTTGCCGGAGGTATATGCGATTGCGGTTGTAATATAATATTTAGGTTTTTCCATATTTTTTCTCTCCTTTTTTCTATTTTAAAATCGTACCACAAGCCACTTTAAAGGTCAAGGTTTCCTTGTCTTTCCGTCGTTTCGCCCGTCATACCCGCTGTCCCCCTTGCATAATTATAGACAAAAAACTCAGGAATTCTCTATGCGCAGAAAACTTTCTATTTTTTGTACGTTTCTTATCCTTTTTACCTCCCTGACACTGGCCGGCTGTTCCGGCGCGCGTTCTTCCCGTCAGGAAGATTCGGGTTTCACCAGATTCACGGAAGCTCTGTTCGAGCAGGAAGTATCCTCCAACACGATCACCCTGCATTATACGCTGCAGGATCCGTCTCGCTACGGCATCTCCGAACCCGCCGTTTCTCTCGGATCCTATACCGCCGATCCCTCCGGCTTCAGCGCTTCCATTGAAAATTGTCTGGCGGCGCTGCATCAGTTCTCTTACGAAAAGTTATCCCACAAAAACAAATTGACTTACGATATCCTGGAAAACCATCTGCAAACCTGCCTTGACGGCATTCCCTACACACTCTACGAGGAACCCTTGACTCCTCTTACCGGAACGCAGGCGCAGCTTCCCGTCCTTCTGTCCGAGTACCGGTTTGGAAGCGCCGGGGATGTAGAAACCTACCTGGATCTTCTCGAAGAAGTTCCCGGTTATTTTCATTCCCTGGCTGAATTTGAACGGCAAAAATCCGAATCCGGACTTTTCATGGCCCCGGCCACCGCGGATTCCATCATAGAGGAATGCGATACGTTTCTGCAGATGGGGAAAAAACATTACCTTTACTCGTCCTTTCCCCAGCGTCTGGAAAATCTCACAGATCTTGAAGCAGAGCAAAAGGAGGCATACATACGGGAAAACGAAAGCAGAGTGACAGAATCCGTATTTCCCGCATACCGGGAATTAAAAGAAACTCTCCTGGAACTTCGCAAAAGCAGCGGCAATCCTTACGGACTCTGTTACCTTCCCGACGGCGCCGCTTATTATGAGTTTCTCGTCAGGCAGAAAACCGGTTCCGACAGAAGCATTCCGGAACTGAAAAAATTAACGCAAAAGCAGATCGCCGGGGATCTGGCCGCCATGCAGGAAGCCATGGATCCCTCCGGATACGGCGAATCCTTAAAAGAAACCGCCTCGCTCACATTGGAAAATTCAGATCCTTCTTCTATTTTACAGGAATTAAAAACGAAAATACAAAACTCTTTTCCCGCCCTTCCGGAAGTAAATACAGAAATAAAATATGTGCAGGAAGAAATGGAAGAATATTTAAGCCCGGCTTTTTATATGGTTCCCGCCATAGACAACGCCAGCGAGAACGTGATCTACATCAACCGGAAGCATCTGCCTGACGATGTGGAACTTTTTACGACGCTCGCGCACGAAGGGTATCCCGGGCATCTGTATCAGACCGTGTACTTCTCCGGCACGGATCCGGATCCCATCCGGGGAATCCTGAACTTCGGGGGTTACACCGAGGGCTGGGCAACCTACAGCGAAATGCTGAGCTACTATTTCACTTCCCTTCCAAAAGAAACAGCCGCCGTGCTGCAGCGGAACACTTCCGTGATCCTTGGCCTGTACGCGCTGGCGGATATCGGCATCCACTATGAGGGATGGAAGCTCATGGATACGGTATCCTTCTTCCGCCAATACGGGATCTCCGACGCCGATACGATCGAAAACATTTACAGCTTAATTATCGCGGATCCGGCTAATTACCTGAAATATTATATCGGATATATTGAATTTCTGGAGCTGAAGAAAGACGCTATGGAAAAATGGGGAGAGGACTTCTCCCAGAAAACATTTCACAAAACTGTTCTGGATATCGGCCCCGCTCCCTTTTCCATCTTGAGAAAATATACTCTGGAAAACGCAGGATAAACAAAGATACGCTTTAAAATCCGGCCAGAGCCACGCTTGCCGCCAATCCGGCAAGCGTCGCCAGCACAGCGCCGGCGAGCGTGTATCTGCTCTTCGATATACCGGCCGTCATGAAATAAACGCTCATCGTGTAAAAAATTGTTTCCGTGCAGGACATGCTGATCGACGCCACCTGTCCGATGTAAGAATCCGTTCCGTATTCTTTGTACAGATCCAGCAAAAGGCCCGTCGCCGCGGAGGATGAAAACATCTTTACCACCGTGAGCGGCACCAGTTCCCCGGGAAATCCTATATAGGCCGACCTTTTCCCGATCCAGTCCGACAAGAGTTCCAGGAATCCCGACGCGCGCAGGATTCCCACCGCCGCCATAAGGGCGACCAGCGTAGGCATAATTTTGATCACGGTAAAGAAACCGCTCTTTGCCCCTTTGATGAACGCATCATATACGTTCACTTTCATTAAGATCCCATAGCATACGACTCCGAAGATCACCATCGGCACGATCATATCGGACAGAAACAGAAAAAACTGCATCAAACGCACCTCTTTGAATTTTCAGCTCTTTCCAATATATGTGCGTTTTTCCCTATTATGCCGCCCGCAGTATCAGGCGGCGCACTGCGCGCCAAACAACAGCCCGAGGGCCATACCCAGGCAGAGGAACGGCCCGAACGCAAACTGAGCGCTTCTGCCCGCCCTCTTTACGACAAGCAGATATCCCGCGTAACAGCCTGCGGAAAAAACGGCGATCACCATCGAGACCAGGGCTGCCCTCCATCCGAGAAACAGCCCTCCCGCCGCCGTCAGTTTAATATCCCCTCCGCCAAACGCGCCCGGAAATACAAGCGTTATAAGCAGCATACATCCGCTGACGCACACTGCGCCGGCCAGGCGCGAGGATACCGCCATGCCGGGCATCGTGTACAGCGAAACGGCCGCCAGCGCAAGAATCGCCGCGTGACATCCGTCCGGAATCTCTCTTTTCGTGATATCCCAAAACGACGCAGCCGCCAATACCGCAAGAAACGCGGCCGCCGTCAGTATCCCTTTCCAGTCCGTCATTCATCCTCCCGCAATCGACCAACCACCTTATTCTGTCTATTCGCTGATTCCTTCCGTCTCTATGATAAATTTTGTACTTCCTTCCATTCCTTCTCTGATCCCGGCGTAAGATCGGTAATCCCTTCCGGCCTGCGTCATTGCTTCGATCCGGTTCTTAATTTCCCGGAAATTTCCGTTAAAGAGTTTTGCGATCTTATCGATCCCCTCTTTCTTGAATTCGCTCATCCCGGCCGCAAGCGTTTGATTGCCTTCGGCAAGCGCGTCCGCTCCATTCGCCAGGCTTTCCGCGCCCTTTTCCAGTTCTCCCACGCTTCCGTACAGCAATGCCGCTCCGTCCGTCACGGCCCTGGAGCCGTCCGCAAGCTGCTTCATGCCTCCGGGAAGCTGGGCGGCGCCTTTTTTCAGCTGGTCAAAGCCCGTTATGAGCTGACCGCTTCCGCCGTCTAATTTTTGTACTCCTTCTGCGAGTCCCGCGGCCCCGACCGATACTTCGCCGGCTCCATCCGCCAGCTTTTGAATCGACGCGACCAGGCCGTTCTCGCCTTTCATTCCCGCGTCTAACTTCGCCAATCCATCCGCTACCTGTTTGACGCCTCCGCCAAGATCTGCATTCTCTGACAGGTTATTCTTTATCGCTTCCAACCCGCCTATCGCCTGCTGCAGCGTCCCTGCATCCGCCGCCTGAACGGATGCCGCCGCGTTCTCTCCTGCAGCGCTGCAGGTTTCCCTGATAATTGTGTCCGCCGCATTGCTGACCGCATTCTGCGCCGCTTCCCGCGCCGCCTGCTCCATAGCGGCTCTTACCGCGTCCCTGTATTCCTCCGGCACATTTTCCGGCACATCCACCGACACAGATACCCCGGAGACAGCCTCGCTCTTTATCCTGTTCCTTTGACTGTCGGAAAGGCTGACGCTATCAGCACCTGCGCCGTCCGCCGCCTGCGCCTCCTGCTTCAGCATTGCAATAATTCCATCCAGACCGCCTGAAACATCGCCAAGTCCGGCCTTTATCTGTCCCGCGCCGGCTGCGAGACCCGATATATTTTCCTCTAAATTCTGATCCTTCACAGCGTTATTCAGAGCGTCCATTCCTGTCTTCAGACTATCCGCTCCTGCTTTTAAGCGCGCGCTTCCCTCTGCGAGTTCCCCGACGCCGCCCGTATATGTGCTGACGCCGGCAGCCAGCGTGTTCACGCCGCTCACAAGTTCTCCGCCCTTGCTGCTCAGGATCCCGATGCCGTCCGTCACGGATCTGGACCCGTCGGCGAGCTTTCCGGAACCCTGCCTCAGCTCAGACGTCCCGGCCGCCAGTGTTTTTGCTCCGGCCGCCAGTTCCCCGGCTCCATCCGCCGCGGCGTTCGAGCCGTCCACCAGTTTTTCAGCCGCGTTCTCAAGTTCGTTCAGAGAATTCCCGAGTTCATCAAAGTTTCCGACTTCATCCAGATGAAATGCACTCAGCGTATCCGCCGACGCCATCGTAACTGTCGAACCGATGCCGGCATTCTTTACATCCGCCGTGATCTTCACGCTATCCGGGATATCAATGCCGATGTCCGCGCCGTCCAATTTCAGGTTCTCCTGCATTCCGGGCATTCCCACGCCGATCACAATATTTTTATCCCCATCGGAAATCACCCTGCCGTGATCCACCTTCACATTTGTGTACTCGTCCGTGGACAGCAGCATCGCCGTCACCATCGTAAACGGCGTATACATCTCCGCCGTTTCCCCTCCGACGTCTACCGTCTGCTTTGAGCGATTGATATAATTGATATCTATCTCCACACGGCCGCTCTTTCCCTGAAGCTCCTGCGCGGACACGTTTTTTCCGTCGAGCTTGTAGGACACCTGAACGCCCACGGGAAGTTCTCCGTCTGTTTCGCCCTGATAGTAAATATCCTTCCCCTCGGATTTCCACACCAGTTTGCCGTTCTCATCCTGCGAAAAGGTTTCTTCGCCTTTTACATTCGTGATATTCCTGAGACCGCTTATGTCCTCTACCGTTCCCGCCGCAGGATTTTTCAGCCACTCCGTTACCGTCGTCTTCGTCACGTTTCCTGACGGATCCGCTTTGACGTATACGGATTCCTCCTTCGTAAGCCCGGAAGACTGCCCGGCCTTTTCCTCCGTACCGATCGCCTCGCCGGCGGCCTTTTCGAGAATTTCCGTCTCTTCCGCCGCCTTCACGTCGGCCGGCGCGTTTTTCTGATAACCGTATACCCCGGCCATCGAGGCGCCCCCGAGTACAGCCGCCATGGTACCCGCCAGTAATTTTTTCTTTATGCTGTCTTTCATAATCATATACCTCCTACTTCCCCGCCTTCCGGGGCAGAAATCCAACGCTTGTTTTTACTATCACTCTGTCAAATATTATAAACATGGACGGCAGGATCAGAACCACGACTGCCATGCTGATAAGCGCTCCCCGCGCCATCAAAATACAAAGCGAACTGATCATATCTATATCGGAATACAGCCCCACGCCAATCGTAGCTGCGAAGAAACTCAGAGCGCTTACGATAATAGACTGTGCGGACGTCTGATGCGCCGTACGGATCGCGTCCATTTTTGCCGCGCCGCCGCTTCTTTCCCGTCTGTACCTTGTCGTCATCAGTATTGCGTAATCCACCGTCGCGCCGAGCTGGATTGTTCCGATCACAATGGAAGCCACGAACGGCAGAGTCGTCCCCGTATAATACGGAATCCCCATATTAACAAAGATAGCAAACTCAATTACCCCCACCAGGATCACCGGAATGGAGATCGACCGGAACAAAATCAATATGATCAGGAAAATAATTCCTATGGATGCGAAGCTTACCGTCCTGAAATCTTTATCTGTAATGTCGATCAGATCCCTCGTAAGCGGAGCTTCCCCAACGAGCATCGCCCCTTCGTCGTACCGGTCCAGTATCCCGTTAATCTCATCCACCTGTTCATTTACCTCGTCGGACGCAACCTTGTAAAGCGAATTGATCAGAAGCATCTGGTACTTATCGTTTTTCAGCATACTGCTCACGGACTCCGGAATCATATCCTCGGGAACCGCAGGCCCGACAAGGCTGTTAAGGCCAAGCACCCATTTCACACCGTCCACATTCTCAATCTCTTCCGTCATCTTTGACACGTCGGACGCGGAAACATCGCTGTCCACAAGCAGAATATGCGTCGTGTTCATGTTATAGTCGTCTTTCAGCTTTTGATTGGCTATGATGCTCGGAAGTTCTTTCGGGAGCGTCTCATCAAGATTATAATACACGCCCGCGTGATTATTCCCGTACACTGCGGGGATCAGCAGGATCACAAAAATCGCCGCAAAAACAAGGTAATGCTTCGATACTTTTTGAGAAATCCTGGTAAAATCCGGAAGCAGCGGCTTGTGTCTCGTCTTTTCGATCAGTTTATCGCACACAAGTATCATGGAGGGCAGGATCGTAACGCAGGTAAGCACGCCAAGAACGACTCCCTTCGCCATGACAATCCCGATATCCTTTCCTAATGTAAAGCTCATAAAGCACAGGGCGATAAATCCCGCCACCGTTGTGACCGAACTTCCGACCACGGAGGAAAACGTCTGCCCAATGGCGTCCGCCATCGCTTCCTTCTTATCTCCTCCGTTTAACCTCTGCTGTTCCTCATAGCTGTGCATCAGGAAAATCGAATAATCCATCGTAACCCCCAGCTGCAGCACCGCGGCCAGCGCCTTTGTAACGTAGGATATCTCCCCAAACGCCAGATTGCTCCCCAGATTATACAGGATCGCCATGCCAATACTCAGCAGAAAGAGAATCGGAACCATAAAGGATTCCATCGTAACCGCAAGCACGATAGCCGAAAGAAGCACGGCGATCATCACATAAACAGGCGTCTCTTTCTCCGAAAGATCCCTTGTGTCCGCCACAACCGCCGACATTCCGCTTAAAAAACACTGTTTCGTACATGTTTTTCTGATTTCTCCGACCGCATCCAGGGTACTGTCCGCCGACGTTCCCTCGTCAAAGAAAACCGCCATCATCGTACCGGTGTCCGAATTAAATACCTGATAGATATTATCCGGCAGCATACTCTCCGGCACAGAGATATCCGCGATCGAATCATACCAAAGAACCTTTTCCACGTGATCGATCCCCTCGATCTTCTCCTTCAGCGCGGAGACATCCTTCGGCTCCATCCCGTCCATCATCAGCATGGAAAACGCGCCGACGCCGAAATCCTTAATCATAATGTCCTGCCCTTTCATCGTCTCGATCTCCTCCGGCAGATAAGTGAGGATATCATAGTTGACCCGCGTATGGATATAGCCAAGCACCGACGGGATCAATAACGCGATACTAATGATCAGGATACCGACCCGATGCTTCACTATTGCCTTTCCTAACTTTTTCATTCGAAATACCGCCCTCCTTTATGACTGTTGGTCATTTTTCTTAATTACTATATACCAAAAATGACCATTAGTCAATATATCTTTTGACTATTCGTCATTTTTTTGTTATAATAATAAAAAACAGGGGCGGACGGTCACTATATAAGCATAGCTGCTGTGCAAAGGAGAATCGGTATGGGAAAGGTCGATGAAAAGAAAAAAAGAAAAAAGGAAGCGCTCTTTAACACTGCCTACGATCTGTTTACCACAAAAGGCATCAACAGTACGGCCATCTCCGATATCGTGGAGAAGGCGGGCGTCGCCAAAGGTACGTTTTATCTGTATTTTAAGGACAAATATGATATCAGGAACAAACTGATCGTTCACAAAACGCAGGAACTTTTTTCCGCCGCCGGGGACGCGCTTGAACGCGCAGATATCCACGGGCTTGACAACAAACTGATCTTCATCATCGACCACATCATCAACACGCTGGTCGACAATAAACCCCTGCTCAACTTTATCTCAAAAAATCTTGTCATGGGAGCGCTCCGCTCCACCTTCCTGACCGGAGAACACAGCGGAAACGACAGCTATGAACGGTTTCTGTCACTCGTTGAGCAGGATGAGCACGAGTATAAGGATGTGGACGTCATGCTTTTTACCATCGTAGAACTTGCGGGTTCCGCCGGGTACAATTCCATTCTTTACGAGGAACCTCTGCCGATCGAGCATTACAAGCCTTTTCTCTACAGGTCCCTCAGGCTGATCATCGAAAGCCACCGTGTGGAGAGCTGAATCGCTGAATCCCGAAACTGCGTTAGCGCAAACCGCTACGCCGCTTCGCGATGGAAGTTCCGCCCATCACCTTGCAGAACACTACCGCGGCCAGCGTACTGACCGCCGTCGCCAAAATCCCCGGCCCCACGATCGCCGCGGGGTTCACGCTCCCGTACTGGCTGCGGTAGGCGATCACATTCACCGGAATCAGCTGCAGCGATGAAATGTTCAGAATCAGAAACGTACACATCTCATTGCTTGCAATCCCTTTTCTCCTGACCGGCCCGGGCTGCCTTCCCTGACGGCGTCCCTCCTCCAGATTTCCCAGTTCCTCCATAGCTTTCAGCCCCGCCGGGGTCGCCGCCCAGCCAAGACCCAGCACGTTCGCAATCATGTTAACCGTAATATGTTTTTGCGCCGGATGCCCTTCTGGAAGCGACGGAAAGAGAAAACGGATCAGCGGGCGCATACGCCGCGAAAGGGTTCTGATGATCCCTGCTTTCGACGCAATTTCCATCAATCCTACCCAGAAAGACATCACTCCCATCATAGTGATGCACAGCGCGACGGCTTCCTTGGAAGATTCAAGCGCCGCGTTCGTGACGTCCGGCAGCCGCCCGGTAAACGCCGCATAGATAACGCCGACGATAATCATTCCCGCCCAAAGATAATTCAGCATATTTCATTTCCCCCACACCGGTTCCTCTCTCTTATCCTTATTCAATCTCCGCCGGGTTTATGTGCCGCTGTTTTAATTTCAAATAGATCACTTCGCGGAACAGCGCATAGAAAACAGATACCAGAGGGATAAAAATCAACATCCCCACGACTCCCATCAGACTTCCGCCGATGCTGACCGCGGCAAGCACCCAGATGGACGGCAGTCCCACGGAATTCCCCACTACATGCGGATAGATCAGGTTCCCCTCGATCTGCTGCAGTACAAGAAACAGTATAATAAAAAGAAACGCCTGAAACGGATCGTTCATAAAAATCAGAAACGTGCCGATCACACATCCGATAAACGCCCCAAAAACAGGGATCAGCGCTGTAAACGCAATCAGGATTCCTATCAAAAGCGCATAGGGGAGTTTCAAAATCAGCATTGCAGCCACAAACATACTTCCCAGGATGACCGCCTCCACGCACTGGCCGGTCAGAAATCCCGAAAAAGTATAGTACGCAAGCGTACACACCTCAAGAAACGCCTCCGCTCTTCCCTTCGGTACAAACGCGAACAGAACTTTTTTGAACTGCAGATTCAGTTTCTCTTTCTGAAGCAGAATGTAACACGAGAACACAAAGGCAATAAAAAAGGCTGCGATTCCGCTTACGATATTCCTGACGGCGTTAAGGGTGGAGCCAAGCATATTCTGCGCGCCGCTTTGCAGAAAACGAATCCCCAGCTGCATGATCTTGTCCCAGTCAAACTCCAGCTGGTTCACCCACTCCATAATCTCCCTGTTGTGATGAAAGGTATCCTCCGTCCATTTCCGCATTTTCGGGATGAATGCCTGAATGCTGTCGCCCAGATTGGAAAAGCTGCTTCCCAGCTGCGGAATCAGAACAAACATAATGACAGATAAAATCCCTGCCACGAATAGCAGAACGATCGCCAGGCTGACCGGTCTGGCAATCTTTTCCCTTATTTTCCCCCGTTTTCTTCCGCTTTCGGGAAACAGATGCCGCTCAATAAAGCTCATTGGAACATTTAATACAAACGCGATCGTTCCCCCAAGCACAAACGGAAAAAACACATGAAATACGAATCCGAGAACCTTAAACACGACGTCGTACTTCCAAAAACACGCTACTACCACCGCAGTGAACAGGATAATTCCCCTTATTTTCTTTAAATTTTCCCTGTTTAGCTCCATTTATTGTTTCCTTATTTTTTTCAATAATTGAATCATCGGCAGATTTACCAGCGCAAGTCCGTAAACGGTAAAAAGCTGGCCCGCCGTCAGACTTACAACCTGGAATATGCTTTGCAGTCCGCTCACCGTCATCACGCAGGTGATCAGGATCAGTCCGAGAAGAAACGCTCCGATCAGATATCTATTGTTCATAAACCGTTTCGTAAACAGAACCGGCCGATCCGACTTACAGTTAAATCCATGTACCAGCCGGCC
>CANRMH010000012.1 GCA_947631695.1 uncultured Lachnospiraceae bacterium
ATGAGATGATCCGCGCGCTGGCGGACAGGGGCGGCGTTGCAGGGCTGAATCTCTACGGCCTGTTCCTCGGACATGAGACGGAGTCAAGACTGGATGAGATGACCGCTCATGTGAAGCATATGATCCGGACGGGCGGAAGCGAACTGCCCGCGATCGGTACGGATTTTGACGGGTTTGAGGGGATGGAGCGGATGGATATTCCCGATATCAGCCAGATGGAGAAGCTGGCTCATGCATTGAAGCGGGAAGGACTCACGGAGGATCAGATCGACAAATTGTGGTACAAAAACGCAAAACGTATTCTGCGGGAGAGCCTGGGATAGAAAAAGCCCGGGACAGAACAAAAGGCGTTCGTCTTCGGGCATGCCGCGGACGGGCGCCTTTTGAAACCGTCGTTCTTATATGATTACAGGTTTCTTATATGTTTTTCTTTTCCAATTCCTGTCTCTTCATCGCGCGGACCTTCAGCGGGAGTCCAAACAGGTTGATGAAGCCCTCCGCGTCGTGGTGGTCGTACAGATCGCCGGTCGTGAAGCTGGCGAGGGATTCGCTGTACAGGGAATACGGGGATTTCGTTCCGGCCTTGATGATATTGCCCTTGTAAAGCTTGAATCTGACTTCCCCGGTCACGTCCTTCTGGGTACTCTCGATGAATGCCTGGATCGCTTCGCGAAGCGGAGTGAACCATTTTCCCTCGTAGACGATCTGAGATAACTTGTTGCCCATTTCCTGTTTTACCTCGTATGTAGCGCGGTCCAGGATCAGTTCTTCGAGCTGCTGGTGAGCCTCGTACAGAATGGTTCCGCCGGGAGTCTCATAGACGCCGCGGGATTTCATTCCAACCACACGGTTCTCGACAATATCCACGATGCCGATGCCGTGTTTTCCGCCGAGTTCATTTAACTTACGGATAATATCGGAAACTTTCATCTCTTCGCCGTTGATACTTTTGGGAACGCCCTTTTCAAAGGTCATCGTTACGTACTCGCCCTCGTCCGGAGCTTTCTCCGGGGTAACGCCGAGTACCAGCAGGTGGTCGTAATCCGGCTCGTTTGCCGGATCCTCCAGCTCCAGTCCCTCGTGGCTGATGTGCCAGAGGTTGCGGTCGCGGCTGTAGCTGTGGCTTGCGTCGAACGGAAGGTCGATACCGTGTTGCCTGCAGTATTCGATCTCCTCCTCGCGGGACTGCATCGTCCATACGTCGGTCATTCTCCACGGGGCGATAATCTTCAGATCCGGGGCCAGGGCCTTGATGCCGAGTTCGAAACGGATCTGATCGTTCCCCTTTCCGGTCGCGCCGTGGCAGATCGCGGACGCGCCTTCTTTTCTCGCAATCTCTACCAGCCTTTTTGCGATGGCGGGACGCGCCATGGATGTGCCTAGCAGATATTTGTTCTCATAGACGGCGTGCGCCTGTACGCAGGGAATGATGTAGTTGTCGCAGAAATCGTCCACGATATCTTCGATATATAATTTGGACGCCCCTGACAGCTTTGCGCGTTCCTCCAGTCCGTCCAGTTCTTCCCCCTGCCCGCAGTCGATACAGCAGCAGACGACTTCGTAATTAAAATTTTCCTTCAGCCACGGAATGATCGCAGTGGTGTCAAGACCGCCGGAATACGCCAGAATTACTTTTTCTTTCATATGATATTTCCTCCTGTGATGGATTCTTCGGAATCCGTAATGTCAATTGCAAGGATTACTATACACCATGTTTCATATTTATGCAACAAAAAAATAAAACAAACTAAGAAAATGAATTATATGCAAAAATAATGTATAAACACAATGATTTATGCATGAAAATGCAAAATTCACTTGACAAATTCCTGGATTCGTGTAGAATGGAACAGAAATACATGAATTCCACTCTGGCAGGAGCGGGAGCATACCATATGCTTTTGCTCCTGTTTTTCAGCATATGGAAGGAAGGGACTAAGGATAACATGGCGGATATCAGGGCAGAATTGAGGGATAAGAAGAGGATCGTGATCAAAGTGGGAACGTCCACGATTACATATGAAGAGACGGGAAATATCAATCTGGGCAAACTGGAAAAATTTGTGAGGATCCTGATCAATCTGAGGAATAAAGGGAAGGAAGTGATCGTGGTTTCCTCGGGAGCCATCGGGATCGGAAGAAATGTGCTGGGAATGACGGATAAGCCGAGGGATCGGTCGGTCCGCCAGGCCTGCGCGGCGGTCGGGCAGGCGAAACTGATGATGATCTACGAGAAGCTGTTTGCGGAGTACGGGCAGCTGACCGCGCAGATTCTTCTGACGAAAGAGTCCATCCTGAACGAGGAGTGCGCGCGGAACGCGAGGAACACCTTTGACCGGCTTTTTGCCATGCACGTGGTGCCGATCGTGAATGAGAACGACGCCATCTCGGTGGACAAGGAGACCTATGGGAATTTCCGGGATAACGACACTATGTCCGCCTATGTAACGGAACTGATCGATGCGGATCTCCTGATCCTGCTGTCCGATATCGAGGGCCTGTATACCGACGACCCGAAGCACAATCCCCACGCCCGGTTCATCCATACTGTGGCGGAGATCGACGAGAGGATCGCGCAGATGGGGAAGGGATCCGGCTCTGACATGGGAACCGGGGGAATGAAGACAAAGCTGGAAGCCGCGAAGATGGCCACGGATGCCGGCGCGGACGTGGTGATCGCGAACGGCGACAATATCTATACGGTCAACGATGTGATGGCAGGGAAAAAGGTGGGGACTTTATTCCTGTCCGAAAAGAACAGACTGCGCCGGGAGAATGAATTTGCTCCGGAGAGAGAACAGTTCCGGAGACAGGCAAAACGAAATCGAAAAGAAGAGTATGCAAAAAGAGCAAAGAAAGAGGGAGGCGGCGGACATGAGTTACATGGGAGCGATCGGGAAACGGGCAAAAGAGACCTCACGTGAGATGCAGCGGCTGGGACAGGCGGAGAAGAACCGGGGGCTTCGCGCGGCGGCGGAGAAACTGACGGAGCAGACGGACTATATATTGGCGGAGAATGGAAAAGACGCTGCACGCGCGAGAGAGCAGGGTATGAAACCGTCTCTGATCGACCGGCTGCTTCTGACGCCGCAGAGAATCCGTTCGATGGCGGAGGGACTGAATCAGATCGCAGAACTGGAGGATCCGGTGGGAGAGACGATCTCCGTGAAGATAAGACCCAACGGCCTTCGCATCGGACAGAGAAGGGTGCCGCTGGGCGTGATCGGAATCATCTATGAGTCCAGGCCGAATGTGACCGCTGACGCGTTCGGACTCTGCTTTAAGACCGGAAATGCGACGATCCTGCGGGGCGGGAGCGATGCGATCTGCTCCAACAGGGCGATCGCAAAGGTGATCCGGGAAGGGCTGCGCGGCGCGGGTCTTCCGGAGGACGCGATCCTTCTGGTTGAGGATACGGACCGGGCGATCGTGACGGAGATGATGCGGATGAATGAATACATCGACGTGCTGATCCCGCGGGGAGGACGAGGACTGATCCGGCATGTGATCCAGAACAGCACGGTCCCGGTCATCGAGACCGGCACGGGCAACTGCCACATCTATGTGGACGAGACGGCGGATCCGGAGATGGCGGTCGAGATCATCGACAACGCAAAGACACAGAGGGTCGGCGTGTGCAACGCATGCGAATCCCTGGTGATCCACGAGAAGATCGCGGATCGGGTGATCCCGATGATCTATGATCGGCTCCATCAAAAACAGGTGGAGATCCGCGGCGACGAGCGCGCGAGATCCATCCGGGAGGGGATCGTCCCGGCTACGGAGGAGGACTGGGGGACGGAGTACCTGGATCTGATCATCTCCATGAAGACGGTTGGTTCCATCGAGGAGGCGATCGGGCATATCAACCGTTACAACAGCGGCCACTCGGAGGCGATCATCACCCGTGATTACGATCACGCGAGAAAATTTCAGGATGAGATCGACGCGGCGGCGGTCTATGTGAACGCGTCCACCCGGTTTACGGACGGATTCGAGTTCGGATACGGAGCGGAGATCGGGATCAGCACGCAGAAGCTTCACGCGAGGGGGCCGATGGGCCTGCTGGCGCTGACTACCACGAAATACGTGATCGACGGACAGGGACAGATCAGATCCTAGGGGAAAAGAACACTTTACATTTGATATAAATTAGTATACACTTACAGCATGTCTGTCTGTGGACAGAAAACCCGGGAACAGGAAGGAAGTACAGGAATGATCAAAGTGGGAATTATCGGTTCCACCGGCTATGCCGGAGGGGAGCTGGTCAGGCTGCTGATGGGACACAGGGAGGCGGAAATCGTCTGGTATGGTTCCAAAAGCTATGTGGATAAAAAATACGCGGATGTTTATCGAAATATGTTTCAGATCGTAGATGAGGTATGCATGGACGACAATATGGAAGCTCTGGCAGAGCAGGCGGACGTCATTTTTACCGCGACGCCGCAGGGATACTGCGCTTCGCTTGTGAATGAGGAGATTCTGTCAAAGGCGAGGATCGTCGATCTGAGCGCGGATTTCCGCATCAGGGATGTGTCGGTTTACGAAGAGTGGTATAAGATAGAACACAAGAGTCCGCAGTTTATCGGGGAGGCCGTCTACGGCCTCTGTGAGATCAACCGGGAGGATGTGAAAAAGGCAAGGCTGGTGGCGAATCCGGGCTGCTATACGACGTGTTCCATCCTCACGGCCTATCCGCTTGCGAAGGAAGGGATCATCGATATGAACACCCTGATCGTGGACGCGAAATCAGGGACCTCCGGGGCGGGCAGAGGGGCGAAGCTGCCGAACCTGTACTGCGAGGTCAATGAAAATATCAAGGCGTACGGGGTGGCTGCCCACAGGCACACGCCGGAGATCGAGGAGCAGCTGGGGTATGCTTCGGGCGAGCGGGTGACGATCAGTTTCACTCCGCATCTGGTTCCGATGAACCGGGGCATTCTGGTCACGGAGTACGCGACGCTGAAGAAGGATGTTTCCCAGCAGGATGTGAAGGCGATCTACGACGCCTATTATGGATCCGAGCAGTTTGTCCGCGTGCTGGACGACGGAGTCTGCCCTGAGACAAAATGGGTGGAGGGAAGCAACTATACGGATATCGGATTCAAGATCGACCCGAGGACGAACCGCATCATTATGATGGGCGCTCTGGATAATCTGGTGAAGGGAGCGGCCGGGCAGGCAATTCAGAATATGAATCTGATGTTCGGCCTGGAGGAGTCGGAGGGCCTTAGGCTGGCGCCGATGTTCCCGTAGAGGTAAGTATAGATGCTGAGAGTGATGACGATTGAGGATTATGAGGAAGTTTACAGCCTCTGGAAGAAGATCCGGGGGTTCGGCCTTCGCAGCGTGGACGATTCCCGTGAAGGTGTGGAGAGGTTCCTTGCAAGGAATCCCGAGACGAGCGTGGTGGCCGTGGAGGACGGGCGTATCGTGGGGAGTATCCTGTGCGGACACGACGGAAGAAGGGGATGCTTCTATCATGTGTGCGTGGACGAGACCTACCGCCGGCACGGGATCGGCAGGTCTATGGTAGTGATGGCGATGGAGGCGCTGAAGAGGGAGAAGATCAACAAGGTCTGTCTGATCGCCTTCACGAAGAATGATATCGGAAATGCGTTCTGGAATACGATCGGATGGACGAGAAGGCTGGATCTGAACTATTATGATTTTACGCTGAACGAGGAAAATATTACCGCGTTCAATCAACAGTAAGGAGAGGTGCGAAGTATGAGGACAGTGAAAGGCGGCGTGACCGCTCCCGGAGGATTCGAGGCTGCGGCTGCGGCCGCGGGGATCAAATATACCGGACGGACGGATATGGCGCTGATCTACAGCGCGGCGCCCTGCGAGGCGGCCGGGACGTTTACCACGAACGTGGTGAAGGCGGCTCCGGTAAAGTGGGACCGCCGGGTGGTGGACAGCGGCCGTAAGGTTCATGCGGTCGTGGTGAATTCCGGGATCGCGAATGCGTGTACGGGCGCGGAGGGCTGGAGCTACTGCGAGCAGAGCGCAAAGGCGGCTTCTGAGATCCTGGGGATTCCGGAGGAAAGCGTGCTTCTCGGCTCCACAGGCGTGATCGGCCAGCAGCTCCCGATGGACCGGCTGACGGCGGGAATCCGGATGCTGGCGGGCGCGAAGGGCGATTCTGTGGAGAAGGGAAATGAGGCCGCAAGGGCGATCATGACGACGGATACCCACGAGAAGGAGTGCGCGGTGACGGCCGAGATCGGGGGAAAGACCGTGACGATCGGCGGCATGGCGAAGGGTTCCGGCATGATTCATCCAAACATGTGTACGATGCTCGCGTTTCTGACCACGGATGCGGCGATCACGAAGGAAGCGCTGCAGAGGGCGCTGAGCAGGGATGTGGAGGATACTTTTAACATGATCTCGGTGGACGGGGACACGTCCACCAACGATACGCTGCTTGTGCTGGCGAACGGACTGGCGGGGAATCCGCTGATCGAGTACGGAACCGAGGATTATCAGATCTTTTGCGAGGCGCTGCACGCGGTGAACGAATGCCTCGCAAAGCAGATGGCGGGCGACGGCGAGGGGGCGACGGCGCTCCTCGAGGTCCGGGTTGTGGGAGCCGAGAGCGTGCGGCAGGCGAAGACGCTGGCGAAGTCCGTCGTGTGTTCCAACCTGACGAAGACCGCGATCGCGGGACACGACGCCAACTGGGGTAGGATCTTATGCGCGATGGGATATTCCGGCGCGCAGTTCGATCCGGAGAAGGTGGATCTCTTCTTTGAGAGCCGCGCCGGAAAGATGCAGATCATAGAGAACGGGACAGCCGCGGACTACAGCGAGGAGAAGGCGACGGAGATCTTGTCCCAGCCGGAAGTGACGGTCACGGCGGATATCAGGATGGGAACGGCGCAGGCGACGGCCTGGGGCTGCGACCTGACACACGAATATATTGCGATTAACGCGGATTACAGGAGTTGAGAATATGGATCAGGATATGCAGAAGTATCTGGACAAGGCGGAGGTGCTGATCGAGGCGCTGCCCTATATCCAGAGGTTTAACCGGAAGGTGATCGTGGTAAAATACGGCGGAAGCGCGATGGTGGACGAAGCGCTGAAGCAGCAGGTGATACAGGATGTGACGCTTTTGAAGCTGGTCGGCTTCAAGCCGATCATCGTACACGGCGGCGGAAAGGAGATCAGCCGCTGGGTCAGCCGGGTCGGCATGGAACCGAAATTTCTGAACGGCCTGCGCGTGACGGACGCCCCCACGATGGAGCTGGTTGAGATGGTGCTGGGGAAGGTGAATAAGGAACTGGTGAAGCTGGTGCAGAGCCTCGGCGTGAGGGCGATCGGGATCAGCGGCAAGGACGGAGGCCTTCTGAAAGTCACGAAGAAGTACGCGGACGGGGAGGACATCGGATTTGTCGGGGAAGTGCAAAGTGTGAATGCGGAAATTCTCTGCGATCTGCTGGAGAAGGATTTTCTCCCGATCGTGTGTCCGGTGGGACTGGATGAGAAATCGGACACCTACAATATCAACGCGGACGACGCGGCCTGCGCGATCGCGCGCGCCATGAACGCGGAGAAGCTCGCGTTTCTGACGGATATCGAGGGCGTGTACAAGGATCCGAAGGATCCGAATACCCTGATCTCCGAGCTGAAGGTCTCCGAGGCCAGGAAGCTGATGGACGAGGGCTACATCGGGGGCGGGATGCTGCCGAAGCTGAACAACTGTATCGACGCGATCGAGAACGGCGTGTCGAGGGTGCATATCCTGGACGGAAGGATTCCGCACTGCCTGCTGCTGGAAATTTTTACGAATCAGGGAATCGGCACGGCGATCCTGGACGAACAGCAACAGATGTATTCTCAGAAATAAAGTATGGAAAACCAATGATCGGATATACTAACACGGAAAATGACGGAGGTGTATCGGATGATTGGTTTTTTTATTGCATTATTGTCGGGGGCGCTCATGAGCGTGCAGGGAGTGTTTAATACGCAGGTGACAAAGACGACGGGCCTTTGGGTCAGCAATGCCTGGGTACAGTTCAGCGCGTTTGCGGTGTGCGCCGCGCTGTGGCTGATTATGGGAAGGGACAGCATAGGTGCGATCGCGAAGGTGGAACCGAAGTATATGCTGCTCGGAGGCGCGATCGGCGCGGGCATCACGTGGACGGTGATCAAAAGCATGGATCAGCTCGGTCCCGCGAAAGCCGCTCTCCTGATCGTTATCGCACAGCTGATCGTAGCGTATGTGATCGAGCTGCTGGGATTGTTTGGGGTGGAGAAGGAACCGCTGGAATGGAGAAAGGTGGGCGGCATGGTTCTTGCTCTGATTGGAGTTGCAATTTTCCAGTGGAAATAGTACAATGATATTGTTCAGGCATAGAGAGGGATATTTGCAGTTTACAGGCTGCAAAGGGGAATTTATGCGCAGAATAGGAAGATGGAAAAGTTTGATCGTATGCCTGATGATCTCGCTTGCTCTGTGCGGCTGCGAAAATTCTGAGGCTTCCCGGATCGTATCGGAACAGCTTTCGGAGGAAGAAGAAAGCGGAGGCCTCATGCAGGCGGAGGAGAGCGGGGAAGATACAGAGGAAAAACCGGAGCAGATCTTTGTCCATGTCTGCGGACAGGTGGCGGCCCCGGGAGTGTATGAAATGGATGCGGGCAGCCGCGTCTATGAGGCGGTCAAAGCCGCGGGAGGCCTGTTGGATACGGCTGCCGCGGACGCGCTGAACCAGGCGGAACGCGTGACGGACGGCCAGAAGATTTACGTCCCGTCCGCGGAGGAATTCCGGGGGCAGGATGCGGCCGGGAACCTGTCCGGGAGCGTACAAAGCCGGGAGGACGGACTGGTCAATATTAATACCGCCCAAAAAGAGGAACTGATGACGCTGACGGGCATCGGGGAGGCGCGGGCGGAGGCAATCCTGAAATACCGCGCGGATCATGGAAATTTTCAGGCCATCGAAGATTTGATGAATGTGGAAGGAATCAAGGAAGGTACTTACGGAAAAATAAAAGATAAAATCAGGATATGACGAGGGAGACATTGCAGTATGGGCAAACGAGTGTTGATTGTGGATGATGAAAAGCTGATCGTGAAGGGAATACGGTTCAGCCTGGAACAGGACGGAATGGAAGTGGACTGTGCATACGACGGCGAGGAGGCCCTGAAGCTCGCGGAAGAAAATGCGTACGATATGATCCTGCTTGACGTGATGCTGCCCAAATACGATGGGTTCGAAGTCTGCCGGAGCATCCGCGAATACTCGGATGTTCCCGTGATCATGCTCACGGCAAAGGGGGAGGACATGGATAAGATCCTGGGGCTTGAGTATGGAGCGGACGACTACATAACGAAACCGTTCAATATTCTCGAAGTAAAGGCGCGCATTAAGGCGATCATGCGCCGTACGGGAAAGCGCAGGGAAGAGGCCGAGGGAGGAAGGATCATCGCAAAGGGAGATATGAGGATCGACTGCGAGAGCCGCAGGGTTCTGATCGGCGAGAGGGAAATCAACCTGACGGCGAAGGAATTCGACCTGCTTGAGCTGCTTGCCACGAACCCGAATAAGGTCTACAGCCGCGAGAATCTTCTGAACATCGTATGGGGATATGAATATCCGGGGGACGCGAGAACAGTGGACGTCCATATCCGCCGCCTGAGGGAGAAGATAGAGACAAACCCGAGCGATCCGAAGTATGTTTATACAAAGTGGGGAGTTGGTTATTATTTCAGGGGTTAGCAGATATTTTCAGAAAAATATATTCAGAAGTCTCCGCTTCCGCATCATACTTCTTCTGGCGCTGGTGGGGATCATTCCCTGCGTCATCATGAGGGCGGTTGTCCTGAAAAGCTATGAAAAAAGGGCGGTCGATGTACGGACCGCCGAGATTCAAAATCAATGTACGATTCTGTGCGATCAGCTGGAAAGCGGCGGCGGTCTGACGGAGGGGCTTACGGACACCCTGAGGACCGAGCTGACCCAGCTGTCCAATATCTACAATGGCAGAGTGATGCTGATCAACGATGAATTCCGCATAATTGAAGATACATATGACCTCGATACGGGAAAAACGATCGTATCGGAGGCCGTTTTCCGCTGCATGGAGGACGGAGAAAACAGCCGCTATGACCGGAAAAACAGCTATATCGAGGTGGCGCTTCCCATTGTGAGCGATGAGAGCGGGACGGCGACGGGCGCAATGCTGGTAAGCGTGTCCACCGACGTCATTGAGGCGACGCTTGAGATGCTGAGCGGGAAGGCGGAGATCGTGGGGGCGGTGATCGTCCTGATCGTCATTATGTTCGCGGTTGTTCTGGGAACCCTGATGGTGAGGCCGTTTGGGAGGATCACCAGCTCGATCGGGGCGGTGACGGAAGGGTACGACGATAATTATCTGCATGAGAACGCTTACACGGAGACGATACTGATCTCGGACGCGTTCAACAAGATGCTTGGCAGATTAAAAACTCTGGATGATTCCAGACAGGAGTTTGTGGCAAACGTCTCCCATGAATTGAAGACGCCCCTGACGTCCATGAAGGTTCTGGCGGACTCCCTGCTTGCCCAGAAGGACGCCCCGGTGGAATTGTATCAGGAATTTATGGGGGATATGTCGCAGGAGATCGAGAGGGAAGATAAGATCATCAACGATCTGCTCTCTCTCGTCAGGATGGATAAGGCGGCGGCGGAACTGAACGTGAGATCGGAAAATATCAACGAAGTGGTAGAACGGATTCTGAAACGCCTGCGCCCGATCGCCGCCAGACAGAATGTGGAAGTGATTTTTGAGAGCTTCCGGCCGGTGACGGCGGAGGTGGATGAGGTCAAGCTTTCGCTGGCGGTCTCCAACCTGGTTGAAAACGCGATAAAATACAACCGGGAAGGCGGATGGGTACACGTGTCGCTGAACGCGGATCACAAATTTTTCTATATCGAGGTGGCGGACTCCGGGATTGGGATTCCGGAAGAGTACACGGAACATATTTTTGAGCGGTTCTACAGGGTGGATAAATCCCATTCCAGGGAGATCGGCGGAACAGGCTTGGGATTGACGATCGCCAGAAACGCGGTAGTGATGCACCGCGGATCGATCAAGGTTTTCAGCCAGGAGGGCGAGGGAACCACGTTTACCATAAAGATTCCCATCAGTTATGCGGCTTAGAGGGAGGCGCCTTATGAATAGAAGGACAGGGATCGTATGTATCTGGCTTGCCGCGCTGCTCTTGCTGAACGGATGCGGGGCGAAGCAGAAGGAACAGCCGGAAGGAAGCTTCGTCTATTATGTAAATGCGACGGGGAGCGGGCTGGTGAGCCAGGAGTTTGAGGGGAGCAAGAAAACTCCCGGCGAGGAAGTAGAGGAAATCCTGAACGTTATGGACAATCCTAAAGATCCGGCAGAGTGCAGCCCGGCGGTTCCGGCCGGCGTGGAGGTCGAGGGATATAAGCTGAACCGTGGGAGGCTGGACCTCTACTGGAACGCCGCGTACGGGGAGATGGAAAAAACGGCTGAGGTTCTGTGCCGGGCGGCGGTGGTTCAATCGCTGGCGCAGGTCGACGGCGTCGATTTCGTTTCCTTCTATGTGGATGGAAGTCCCCTGAAAGATAAAAGCGGAAATTCCGTAGGTTACATGCGGGCCGAAGATTTTGTGCAGAATACGGGGGCGGATCTGAGTTCCTATAAGAAGGCGACGATGAACCTGTATTATGCCAATGGAGCGGGGAACCACCTTGTAAAAGAGACGGTGAGCGTCCGGTATAACAGCAATATGCTGCTGGAGAAGGCGATCGTGGAACAGCTGCTGAAGGGACCGGCCGGCAAGGAGGAGAGGGCCACGCTTCCGGAGGGGAGCAAGCTGCTTGGAATTACCGTTAAGGATGGAATCTGTTACGTGAATTTCGACGAGAGGTTTGCAGCGCCCGGATACGAAATGGATCCCCACATTGCCGTCTATTCTCTTGTCAATTCGATCGTGGAGGCGGGAAACTGCAGTCAGGTCCAGATATCCGTGGAGGGAGAAACCAATCTCGCATTTCAGGAAGTGGTGGATTTGAGCAAACCGATCGCGGCGAATTTTGATCTCGTGGAGGAAATAGAATAGTATTGAAAAAAAGAATATTGTTTACTATATGTATGTTTGTACTGATCATACATTTTTTGACCGTCCTGTTTGTGGGAGAAAAGGCGCTGAAGGAACTTGCGCCTTCTCCCATGGAAAAGGAGGTCGGACCCGGAGAAAGGGTGTCCCTGACCGGGGAAGTCTATCGCATAGAGCGGAAATCGAATATTCAGATCCTGTATCTCAGAAAAAACGCTGTGTTCTGTCAGCAGAAAATCTTACGCGAATCCAGATTAATGATCTATGACAAAAAATATGAAAAGCTTCAGCTCGGAAACCGCATCCGGGTGGAGGGAGAGGCGGCTTTTTTTGATTCTTCGAGAAATCCGGGGAATTTTGACCAGAATTTTTATTATCAGATGCAGAATATCCACGCCTGCGTGTGGAGTTCAAAAATCAGCCGGGAGGAAGAAAGAGTTTTTCCCATTCGCAATTTTCTTTCAGAGATCCGGGGAAAATGCGGGGACGCCATCCGAGGCGCGATCGGCGAAGAGCAGGGAGGGATCCTTTCCGCCATGGTTCTCGGGGAAAAATCGCTGGTTGATCCGGAGATGAAAGAGCTGTATCAAAAAAACGGGATTTCACATGTCCTTGCGATTTCGGGCCTCCACCTTTCGCTGATTGGCGCGGGCCTCTTCCGGTGCATAAGAAAAGCGGGAGGTTCCCATGCGGCGGGAGGAATTGCGGCGACGGGGATTCTGGCGCTGTATCTGCTGCTGACGGGGCTGAGCGTTTCAGCGGTTCGGGCAGTGATCATGTTTGCGGTTCTGGCCGGAGCCGAAATATGCGGGAGAAAGTATGACGCTTTCACCGCGCTGTCCGCTGCGGCAGTTCTGGTCGTGTTCTGGCGTCCTTTGTCCTTCTGGGACGGCGGCTTCCAGCTCTCTTTCGGGGCCGTCTGCGGGATCCTGTTTATCTGCCCGCTGTTTCAGGAACGGGTGAAACGCAGGAATGTACTGACAAACGCTCTGTGCGCGAGCGCCTCTGTCCAAATTGCGGTTCTCCCGATTCTTTTGTATCATTTTTTTGAATTTCCCCTCTATTCGTTTGTACTGAATCTGGTCGTGGTACCGGCAATGTCGCTGATCGTTTGCCTGGGGATTTCGGGCGGGATCCTGATCCTGATTTTTCCGGACGTGGGCGGGATACTTTTGTTTTTGTGCGGGAGATTTCTGTACTGCATTGAACTTCTCTGCAGACTGGCGGAGCGTCTGCCCTGCCGTCTGATCGTGACGGGGCGGCCTGAGCCGGAATGGATCCTTGTATATTATCTGGGAGTGGTCGCCGCGGTGGTTATAGCCGGGAAAAGCAAAAAACAGAAAAGGCATTTCGCAAAGATTGCGGCCGCGGTGTTCTTGGCGGCCTGCGCTGTCTTTGTATGCCAGCTTCCCGCGGCGCGGCGTGGAGACGTGGAACTTGTCATGCTGGACGTGGGGCAGGGAGACTGCTTTTTCCTGAAAAATGCGGATGGAACGGCCTGCCTGATCGACGGAGGGAGCGGCGACGTCTCCCAGGTTGGAAAGTACAGGATCGAGCCGTTCCTGAAGGCGCGCGGCGTGGATTGCCTGGATTTTGTGTTTGTGACTCACGGGGACGCCGATCATACCAGCGGAATTGCGGAAATGCTGGAAAGGCAGAATTGCGGGGTGAAAATCCGGCGTCTGATACTTCCCGTAAGAGAAGTCTGGGACGAGGCCCTCAGGCAGCTTGCATATGTCGCCGAACAGCATGAAATTCCGGTGTTCAGCATGGGTTCCGGTGCGGTACTGAAAAGCGGGAACTGCACGATTGCCTGCCTGCAGCCGGGAAAGGAGGACGCGATAGAGAGCGGAAACGCCGCGTCCATGGTCCTGGAATTAAAAATCCCGCCCTGGAAGATGCTGTTTACCGGGGATGTAGAGAAAGACGGGGAGCGGCTCCTGACAGAGAGGCTCCAGGAGAAAGGCTCCCGTTCGGAATATCAGATTCTCAAGGTGGCGCATCACGGCTCCCGCAATTCCACGGAACGGGACTTCCTGAAAACGGTGCGCCCGAGGGTCGCGCTTATTTCGGCAGGCAGGAAGAATTCTTACGGACACCCCCATCCGGAGACGATAAAACGGCTGGAAGAGTCAGGAGCGTCCGTCTTCCTGACTGCGGAAAGCGGGGCGGTGATTCTCACAATCGACAGGAAAACTATGGTCAATCTGAAAATTTTCAAGTATAATGAGAACTATGAAAAGTTTAAATGAAGATATAAAAACGGGACAATTTAAAAATGTATATCTGCTTTACGGCGAGGAAGCATATCTGAAAAGACAGTACAGGGACCGGCTCAGAAGGGCTATGCTGCCAGAGGGAGACACTATGAATTATGCCTGCTATGAGGGGAAAAATATCCCGGAGGCGGAGGTGATCGATCTGGCGGAAACCATGCCGTTTTTCGCGGAACGAAGGCTGATCGTGATCGAAAATTCCGACTTTTTTAAAAATTCGTCCTCCGGTCTGGCGGACTATATCAAAACGATGCCCGATACGACCTGCATGATATTTACAGAGAACGAGGTGGACAAGCGAAGCCGGATGTACAGGGCCGTGAGCGGGAAGGGACGGGCGGTGGAACTGACCCGGCAGGACGAGAGAACTCTGATGCTCTGGATCGCGGGCGCGGCAAAGCGGGAAAAGAAGAAAATGCGCGAATCTGCCGCCCGCTGTCTGCTTGATATGGCCGGCACGGATATGGAAAATCTGGAAAAGGAACTGGAGAAGCTGTTCTGCTACACGCTGGACAGGGACGAGATTACCGCGGAGGACGTGGAAGCCGTCTGCACGGCGCAGACTGCCAACCGGATTTTTGACATGGTTGAAGCGGTTGCGATGAAGCGCCAGAAGAAAGCTCTGGATTATTATTACGATCTGCTGGCGCTCAGGGAGCCGCCCATGAGGATCTTGTATCTTCTCACGAGGCAGTTCAGGATCCTGCTGGAAGTCCGGGCTTTGACCGAGAGGGGATACGCAAGGAACCAGGTGGCGGAGTCGGTGGGCCTGCGTCCGTTTGTCGCCGGAAAATATATGGAGCAGTGCAGGTCTTTTACTTCCGGTGAATTGCAGAGGATTCTGGAGGACGCCGCGGATCTGGAGGAATCCGTGAAGACGGGGCGGTTAAACGATGTGATGAGTGTGGAGCTTTTTATTGTCAGACACAGCGCGGCGTGATATACTACTATACGCTGAATGTCTCAAAATAGAACGGAAGGGACGGTAGAAAAGTGGCAGAGATCGATCAGAGTAAAATTCGAAATTTTTGTATTATCGCGCATATCGACCACGGGAAATCCACTCTGGCGGACCGTATCATCGAACAGACCGGCCTGCTTACGAGCAGGGAGATGCAGTCCCAGGTGCTGGACAATATGGAACTGGAGCGTGAGAGGGGAATTACCATCAAGGCGCAGGCGGTCCGTATCGTGTATCAGGCAAAGGACGGGGAAGAATATATTTTTAATTTAATCGATACTCCCGGGCATGTGGATTTCAACTATGAGGTATCCCGGAGCCTGGCGGCCTGCGACGGAGCTATTCTGGTCGTGGACGCCGCGCAGGGAGTGGAAGCGCAGACGCTGGCAAACGTCTATCTGGCTCTTGACCATGATCTGGATGTGATGCCGGTTATCAATAAAGTTGACCTGCCGAGCGCTCAGCCGGAGCGTGTGATTGAGGAAATCGAGGACATCATTGGGATCGAGGCGCAGGATGCGCCGCTGATCTCCGCGAAGACGGGACTGAACGTAGACCAGGTGCTGGAACAGATCATCGAAAAGATCCCGGCGCCGCAGGGGGACATAGATTCTCCCCTGAAAGCGCTGATTTTTGATTCCGTGTACGACTCATACAAGGGAGTCATCGTGTTCTGCAGGATTATGGAGGGAACGGTGAGGAAGGGAACGCCGATCCTGATGATGGCTACCGGCGCGACGGCGGAAATCGTGGAAGTGGGATATTTCGGAGCGGGACAGTTCATTCCCTGCGAGGAACTGAGCGCGGGAATGGTCGGCTACCTCACGGCCAGCCTGAAGAACGTCAAGGACACAAGAGTGGGAGATACCGTGACCAACGCGGAACATCCGTGCGCGCAGCCCCTGCCGGGTTACAAGAAGGTCAATCCGATGGTGTACTGCGGCATGTATCCGGCGGACGGCGCGAAGTACCCGGATCTGAGGGACGCGCTGGAGAAACTGCAGCTGAACGACGCGTCCCTGCAGTTTGAGCCGGAGACGTCCATCGCGCTTGGCTTTGGGTTCCGGTGTGGATTTCTGGGGCTTCTCCATCTCGAGATTATACAGGAACGGCTGGAGAGGGAGTACAATCTGGATCTGGTTACGACGGCTCCCAGCGTTATCTATAAAGTTCACAAAACAAACGGGGAAGTCATGGAGCTGACCAATCCGTCCAATCTCCCGGATCCATCGGAGATCGATTATATGGAGGAACCGGTGGTGAAGGCGGAGATCATGGTGACGTCTGAATTTATCGGAGCGATCATGGATCTCTGCCAGGAGAGGCGCGGGGTTTATCAGGAGATGGAGTACATTGAAGAGACCAGGGCGGTCCTTCGCTATCAGCTTCCCCTGAACGAGATCATATATGACTTTTTCGACGCTTTGAAATCAAGGTCCAGGGGCTACGCTTCCTTTGATTATGAGCTGACCGGATACCAGAGATCGGAGCTTGTGAAGCTTGACATCCTGATCAACAAGGAGGAGGTCGACGCGCTGTCCTTTATCGTACACGCCGACACGGCCTATGACAGGGGAAGAAAGATGTGTGAAAAGTTAAAGGAAGAAATTCCCAGACATCTTTTTGAGATACCGATCCAGGCAGCCATAGGAAGCAAGATTATTGCCAGGGAGACGGTGAAAGCTATGCGAAAAGACGTTTTAGCCAAGTGCTACGGCGGAGATATCACCCGCAAGCGCAAGCTTCTGGAAAAGCAAAAGGAAGGAAAGAAGCGGATGCGCCAGGTGGGAAGCGTGGACATTCCGCAGAAAGCTTTTATGAGCGTGCTGAAGCTGGACGACAAATAAAGAGCCGGGGAGAGACTATGAAAGAACTGGAATTGTATCTCCATATACCGTTCTGCGTGCGAAAGTGCCAATACTGCGACTTTTTGTCGCGCCCTTCCGGCGCGCAGGAGCGGCAGGCATATGTGGAAGATCTTTGCGGGACGATCCGGACTCATCGGGAAACTGCGAAAGATTACCATATTACCAGTATCTTTGTAGGCGGAGGAACGCCGTCCCTGCTTTCGGAGGAGCAGATGGAACAGATTTTCGGGGCGGTATACGAGGTTTTTCGTGTGGATCCGGATGCGGAGATCACGGTCGAAGTGAATCCGGGCACGGCGTCTGGGGAGAAGTTTTCCTGCTATCGCCGGCTGGGGATCAACAGGCTCAGCATCGGACTGCAGTCGGTTCATGACCGCGAACTTCTTAAGCTGGGGCGCATCCACACATACGGAGAATTTCTCCAAACCTACGCACAGGCAAGAGAAAAGGGCTTTTCAAATATTAATCTGGATCTGATGTCGGCCATTCCGCTCCAGACGGAAGAGAGCTGGGAACAGACGCTTCGCGCCGCGGCAAAACTCGGGCCGGAACATATCTCGGCCTACAGCCTGATGATCGAGAAAGGAACGCCGTTTTTCGAGCGGTACGGGGACGGGGCATGCAGTGAGGAACTTCCAGACGAGGATACGGAGCGGAAAATGTATGCCCGCACGAAGGAGATTCTGGGCGAATACGGGTACCGGCGATATGAGATCTCCAACTACGCAAAGCCGGGAAGGGAATGCAGGCATAATCTGGGATACTGGGAGCAAAAGGAATATCTGGGTATCGGGGAGGGAGCCGCTTCCTTCATGAACCACAGGCGCTGGACGCAGGGGGAGGAACCGGAACTTCTGTCAGAAAAAAACCAGATCGAAGAGTACATGTTTCTGGGTCTTAGAAAGATGGAGGGAATCTCCAAAAAAGGTTTCCGGGAGCGTTTTTCTGTCGGTATGGAAAAGGTATACGGCGAAGCGCTTCAAAAATTTTACAGGGAGGGGCTTTTGGAGGAATCCGGAGATCTCATCAGGCTGACTGAGAGAGGGATCGACGTCAGCAATTATGTGTTCAGTGAATTTTTGTTCTGAGAAAGAACGGAAAGAGAATCTCGCAGGCGAGATTCTCTTTTTTTCAGAAAACTACTGTTTTGACTTATTTCGCAGCGCCGCCTCGATAAAACCTCTGAACAGAGGATGCGGCCTGTTGGGCCTGGATTTCAGTTCCGGGTGCGCCTGGGTCGCAAGGAACCACGGATGATCCGGGATTTCGATCATTTCCACGATCCGTCCGTCCGGTGACAGGCCGGACAGCCTCATGCCGTGTTCGGTGAGGACGTCCCGGTAATCGTTGTTTACTTCGTAGCGGTCGCGGTGGCGTTCCTGAATCTCTCTTTGCCCGTACAGTTCATATGCCTTTGAATCGGGATCAAGGACGCAGGGGTAGGAACCCAGCCTGAGCGTCCCGCCGATATTTTTGATGCCGATCTGCTCCAGCATAATGTGGATGACAGGGTAGAGAGTATCCGGTTTCAGTTCTACGCTGTGCGCGTCGTGGTAACCGATGACGTTCCGGGCAAACTCCACGATGGCGAGCTGCATGCCAAGACAAAGCCCGAGGAAGGGAACCCCGTGGGTCCGGGCGTAGCGGATGGCCTCGATTTTGCCGTCGATGCCCCGGTCGCCGAAGCCGCCGGGAACAAGGATTCCGTTTACGTCGCCCAGAAGCTCGTCCACATTTTCAGGAGTCACCGTCTCGGAGTCGATCCACTTGATATTTACCGTGGCGTGGCTGAAGATGCCGCCGTGTTTCAGCGCTTCCACGACGCTGATGTAGGCGTCGTGAAGCTGAATATATTTTCCGACCAGAGCGACGGTTACGTCTGTGGTGGGGTGTTTCAGATACTCCACCATCTCCGTCCAGTCTGTGAGGTCCGGATCGGGACAATCCAGATTCAGGGCTTCACAGACCACTCCCGCCAGATTTTCCGATTCCATTGCCAGAGGAGCTTCATACAGGTATTCCACGTCCAGATTCTGCAGCACGCGGCTTGACGGGACGTTGCAGAACAGAGCGATTTTGTCCCGGATGCCGTTGTCGAGAGGATATTCGGAGCGGCATACGATGATGTCCGGCTGAATCCCCATGCCCTGGAGATCCTTGACGCTCGCCTGCGTGGGCTTGGTCTTCATTTCCTGGGAAGCTCTCAGATAGGGAATCAGAGTCACATGGATCAGGATGGCGTTTTCCTTTCCCTTTTCATGCTGAAACTGCCGGATGGCCTCCAGGAACGGCTGGCTTTCGATATCGCCGACGGTGCCGCCCACTTCGATAATGGCGATTTCTGTATTTTTGGCCGCGGGATTCCGGTAGAAACGATCCTTGATTTCATTTGTAATGTGGGGAATGACCTGTACGGTTCCCCCGCCGAAATCCCCCCTGCGCTCTTTCTGAAGAACGGACCAGTATATTTTTCCCGTGGTGACATTGGAGTTCTTGCTCAGACTTTCGTCTATGAAGCGCTCATAATGGCCCAGATCCAGATCCGTCTCCGCGCCGTCGTCAGTCACAAAAACTTCCCCGTGCTGCACGGGGTTCATGGTACCCGGATCGATATTGATGTATGGATCAAATTTCTGCATGGTCACGGTATAGCCTCGGGCCTTCAGGAGCCGGCCGAGAGACGCGGCCGTAATTCCTTTTCCCAGTCCCGACACTACGCCGCCCGTCACAAATACGTATTTTACTGCCATAATGTCCTCCTTATGTAATGGATTGTCAGGTGTCGATGAATAAAAAAATACCTTTCTATTATACACTTTTTACAGGGAAAAAACAGGATTTTTTTCGTATTTTGCCTCAAAAGTTGCCTGTATTGACAGTTTCTGGAATATTTTCATATCCACGGATCCGACCATAACGGAAGTGTGGGCCTGGCAGCCTTTCAGGCGGGGAAGCTGATCGAGGGCCTGCTGAGCCGCATTGTCTGTAGCCGCGGTGACGGACAGGGCGATCAGGACTTCATCCGTGTGGAGCCGCGGATTTTTGCTTCCCAGGTAGTTGACTTTCAGCTTTTGGATCGGCTCAATGGCCTCCGGCGAGATGACATGACGTTTGTGGTCAATTCCGGCCAGCGTTTTCAGCGCATTCAGAAGCAGCGCGGCGGACGCGCCGAGAAGCCCGGTGGTCTTTCCTGTTATGATCCTTCCGTCCTCCAGCTGCAGAGCGGCGGTGGGGACTCCCAATTTCTTTTCCAGCTGAAGAGCCGCGTCCACAACCGGACGGTCATGAACCGTAATCCCCGCCTGGTTCATCAGGATTTCCAGTTTGTAAACTTCCTTATCCGAGCATAATCCGGTGAGGAAACGGCGGAGCGCGTCGTAATACCGGCGGATGATCTCCTGCTGCGAGGCCTCCCGGCACACGGAGTCGTCGCAGATACAGTTTCCCGCCATATTGACGCCCATGTCGGTAGGGGATTTATACGGACTTTTCCCGTAGATCCGTTCAAAGATCGCACGGAGAACCGGGAAAATCTCCACATCCCGGTTGTAGTTGACGGTGGTGGCCCCGTAGGCTTCCAGATGGAAGGGGTCGATCATATTGACGTCGTTCAGGTCTGCGGTGGCCGCTTCATAAGCCAGGTTGACCGGGTGTTTCAGAGGGATGTTCCAGATCGGGAACGTCTCGAACTTCGCGTAGCCTGCGCGGATCCCCCGCCTGTGTTCATGGTAGAGCTGTGACAGACAGGTGGCCATCTTGCCGCTTCCGGGGCCGGGGGCGGTAATGACGACCAGAGGGCGGCTGGTTTGGATGTAATCGTTCTTTCCGTACCCTTCGTCGCTTACGATCAGAGGTATGTTGTTCGGATAACCGGGGATGATGTAGTGGGTGTAAACCCGTATTCCCAGACGCTCCAGCCTGGTCTTGAACAGGTCGGCGCTGTTCTGGCCGGTGTACCGCGTAATGACTACGCTTCCCACATAGAGTCCGTTTTTCGTATATTCCTCCATCAGGCGCAGGACGTCGGAGTCGTATGTGATCCCGAGGTCGCCCCGAACCTTGTTCTTTTCAATATCTCCGGCGCTGATTGCGATCACGATCTCTGCCTGATCGGCCAATTGCTTGAGCAGGCGGAGCTTGCTGTCCGGGCAAAAACCGGGGAGTACGCGGGAAGCGTGGAAATCATCGAACAGTTTCCCTCCGAATTCCAGATATAATTTATTGTCAAACTGGCTGATCCGTTCCCTGATATGCGCAGACTGCATCTCTAAATACGCGTCATTGTCAAAACCGATTTTCATTTGTAAACCTCTCATAATCTTTGATGAAATTGGAAATGTGACAGTTCAGCCATGAAACGCGCGGCGATTCATGCGCAGCCTGCCACTATAAAAATAAGTATACTACACAATGCGGGCAGTTTACAATCTTTTCACAATGTTTTTATTGATTTTAAAGTTTGCTGTTCGTATAATAGACACATAGTCCGTAAGCATGGAATGGACACGGGAGGATAAAGATGGACAACCAGAATAATCAGAACAGAAATCAAAATCAAAATCCTAAAAATAACAGGCAGGGCTTTTCCTTTATTATACTGATCACGCTGATTACGACGATTCTGGTTCTGGCGCTGTACCAGATGCGGGGCATGAGCGGGGAACAGGAGATTTCTTATGATAAATTTCTTCAAATGATCGATGAGGGCAAAGTGGAGCAGGTGACGATCGGAGCGGATAAGATCACGATTGTCGGGAAGAAAGCGGAGGGAAGAAATTACTCCGGGAAATATTACACCGGCGTAGTGAACGACGATCGCCTGGCGGAGCGCCTGGAGGAGGCGGGAGTAGAATTTGAGCAGGAGATCCCGGATACGACCTCGATGGTGATCCTGAACGTTCTGCTGACGCTGCTTCCGATCATTTTTATCGTAGGCATGTTCGTGTGGATGACCAGGAGAATGAGCAAGAGCGGCGGAATGATGGGATTCGGAAAAAGCAATGCCAAGATGTATGTGGAGAGGGAGACCGGGGTGACGTTCAGGGATGTGGCAGGCCAGGACGAGGCGAAGGAATCTCTCCAGGAGGTTGTGGACTTCCTTCACAATCCGGGGAAATACACAGGAGTCGGAGCGAAACTTCCCAAAGGCGCGCTGCTCGTGGGACCGCCCGGAACCGGGAAGACCCTGCTGGCCAAGGCGGTGGCGGGAGAGGCGAAGGTGCCGTTCTTTTCTCTGTCGGGGTCCGCTTTCGTCGAGATGTATGTGGGCGTCGGCGCTTCGAGAGTGCGGGATTTGTTTAAGCAGGCGCAGCAGATGGCGCCGTGCATCATTTTTATCGATGAGATTGACGCGATCGGAAAGAGCCGCGACAATCAGCTTGGCGGGAATGACGAGCGCGAGCAGACGCTGAACCAGCTCCTTGCCGAGATGGATGGATTTGACACCAACAAAGGACTTTTGCTTTTGGCCGCGACCAACCGCCCGGAAATTCTGGATCCGGCCCTGCTGCGTCCGGGACGTTTCGACCGCAGGATCATTGTGGAGCGTCCGGATCTGAGAGGGCGTATCGACGTTTTGAAGGTACATTCGAAAGATGTCCGGATGGATGAGACGGTCGATTTGGAGGCAATCGCTCTGGCCACCTCCGGCGCGGTCGGTTCCGATCTGGCGAATATGATCAACGAGGCGGCGATCAACGCGGTCAAACACGGCCGAAGGGCAGTGTCCCAGAGCGATCTGTTTGAGGCGGTGGAAGTGGTGCTGGTTGGAAAGGAAAAGAAGGACCGGATCATGAGCCAGGAGGAGCGGAAGATCGTGTCGTACCATGAGGTGGGACACGCGCTTGTCAGCGCGCTGCAGAAGGACGCCGAACCGGTGCAGAAGATCACGATCGTGCCGAGGACAATGGGAGCGCTCGGCTATGTGATGCAGACGCCGGAGGAAGAGAAATTCCTGAATACCAAAAAGGAACTGGAGGCGATGCTGGTGGGAATGCTCGCGGGGAGAGCCGCGGAAGAGATCGTATTCGACACGGTGACGACGGGCGCGTCCAACGATATAGAAAAGGCGACGAAGATCGCCAGAGAAATGGTGACCCAGTACGGTATGAGTGAGAAATTCGGACTCATCGGCCTGGAATCGATCCAAAACCGTTATCTGGACGGACGCGCTGTTTTAAACTGCGGGGAAAAGACGGCGTCAGAAATAGACGGCGAGGTTATGACGATGCTGAAAAAAGCATATGAGGAGGCAAAGCGCCTGTTGAACGAACACCGCGAAGCCCTGGATAAGATCGCGGAATTTCTGATCGAGAAGGAAACGATCACCGGCAGGGAATTTATGAAAATTTTTCATAACGTGGAAGGGATCGAGCCGGACGAAGACAGGACGGCCGAGCAGAGGATTTCGATGAAGACCGCGCCGTGAGAGGATGGAAAAGCAAAGTCGAAGAGAGGAATGGACGCGTGTTTGATATTCAGGAGGAATTAAAAAAACTGCCGGGAAAACCGGGAGTCTATCTGATGCATGGTGAGAATGACGAGATCATCTACGTAGGCAAAGCAGTCAGCCTGAAAAATCGCGTGAGACAGTATTTTCAGGAAAGCCGGAATAAGGGGATCAAGATTGAGCAGATGGTAACGCATATTACCAGGTTCGAGTATATTGTGACCGACTCGGAGCTGGAGGCGCTGGTGCTGGAATGCAATCTGATCAAGGAACACCGGCCGAAGTACAATACCATGCTGATGGATGACAAATCCTATCCCTTTATTAAGGTGACGGTGGGCGAAGAGTATCCCCGCGTCCTGATGGCCCGCCGGATGGTGAAAGATAAGTCGAAATATTTTGGGCCGTATACCAGTGCGGGGGCAGTAAAAGACACAATAGAATTGATTCGTAAACTATATAATGTCAGAAATTGTAATCGAAAGCTCCCGAGAGATATCGGGAAGGAACGTCCATGTCTGAATTACCATATTCATCAGTGCAAGGCTCCGTGTCAGGGCTACATTTCCCGGGAAGAATATCACAAGTCAATAGAAGAGGTTCTGCAATTTTTAAACGGAAGATATGATCTGATTCTGGGCAGGCTGAAGCGCCAGATGGAGGAAGCTTCGGACGCGCTGGAATTTGAGAAGGCAATGGAATACCGCGACCTTCTCGCAAGCGTCAGGAAAATTTCCCAGAAACAGAAGATCACGGATACCGCGGGAGAGGACAGGGATATTCTGGCTGTGGCTGCGGAGAAGGAAGACGCCGTGGTCCAGGTGTATTTTATCAGGGGCGGACGTCTGATCGGCAGGGATCACTTTTACCTCAGCACAACGGGGGAGGAGACGGAGAGCGAGATCCTGTCGAGCTTCCTGAAACAATTTTATGCGGGAACGCCTTATATTCCTTCGGAACTGATGCTTCAGGAGAAGGTGGAGGACGCTGAGGTAATCGAGGAATGGCTGACGCAGAAGCGCGGACACAGGGTGCGGCTCAGGGTTCCGTTAAAAGGAAGCAAGGAAAAACTGGTTGAGCTTGCACAGAAGAATGCGCAGCTTGTCCTGAGTACGGACAGAGAGAGAATGAAGCGGGAAGAAGGGCGCACGATCGGCGCGGTCAGGGAGCTGGAGCGGCTTTTGGGACTGGACCGGGTAGTGC
>CANRMH010000013.1 GCA_947631695.1 uncultured Lachnospiraceae bacterium
GGGTTGTGTTCCCCAAGAACCGGTTCGTAGTAATCCTTGTTCTGGCGGACGGTGGCACATTTGGAAGCAGGGTTCAGAAGCCTGCCAAAGATAAGGAGTTTGGCAAAGCCGTAAACGTCAAACTGAATCTTCGTAAGGCTCTTATAAGAAGAGAAAAAAGTATTCAGTCCCAGTTCCTCGAGGATGCGCTCCAGGAGGATGTGGGAGAAGAGCTTCGGGTGTCCGAAGCAGTCCGGACTCCCTTCGGAGATGGAGAAACGGTAGGTTTCCACCTGTCGGCTTTCCGAACAGTAAGGAAGGAGGTCGGGGATCAGGGGATTGCCGGCCTTAAAAGATTTTTTCAGTCGTTCCACATAATCCGGCTGCCCATCATCGAAACGCTCGAGAGGACCGATATTTTTAATTACTTTTTTCTGGGAAACCTTGAGACCTGATTTATTGGTGACACGGACAGACTGAACAAGACGTAAATAAGGTTTTGCATTATTAACAAAGCATTCGACGTACATAAAAGACCTCCTATTTCACAGAATAGACCCATAGACCTACTATACAATTATACCATACAGAAATAAAAAAAGCAAGGAAAACCTTGCAAAATAAGGAAAATTTTTATTTAGTAAGCATTAGGAAGTGGCAAACTCGGGTGCTTGTCTTTTCCGCCGTGCATCCGCCGAACATCAAAAATACCACGGCAAACAGCGGCAGATATTTTTTTATATTCATATTCCGCACCATGCAAAGATATTCTTTATATCATCATACACAGCTCCTCTATGAAAAATGACTTTTTTGTGGTAGAATATAGATACTTATAATTTATTGAAGGAGATTACCTATGGAAACCTATTCTTTACCGCGTCTGTCGGGCATACTGCTCCATCCCACATCCCTCCCATCCGCGTACGGCATCGGAGATCTGGGAGAGGAAGCCCGCGCATTCGTTGACTTTTTGCAGAAATCAGGGCAGCACCTGTGGCAGGTACTGCCGCTTACGCATACCGGCTACGGAGATTCTCCCTATCAGAGCTTCTCCGCATTCGCGGGGCAGCCGCTTCTGATCAGCCCGGAGCATCTGATGGAATGGAATCTCCTGGAGAAGGCCGATCTTCAGGATTGCCCCGTATCAGACCCGGAGCATATCGATTACGGAACCATTATTCCATGGAAAACGGCGCTTCTTAAAACGGCATACCGCCGGTTTCTGGACAAAGAGGATCCGTTTCTCCTCGAATCATACCGGTCCTTCTGCGGCAAAAATTCTTTCTGGCTGGACGATTATGCGCTCTTTATGGCCTGCAAGCAGTTAAACAGCGGAGCCGGCTGGCTTGAATGGGAGGAATGCTACCGGATTCCCACAGAATCCTTTAAATCAGAACTCCGTCAGAAATATGCCGAAGAAATCGGCTTTTACTGTTTCATACAATTTGCTTTTTTCGAGGAATGGAAAGCGCTGAAGGCCTATGCCAACGCCAGGGATATCCGGATCATCGGGGACATTCCGATCTTTGTCTCTATGGACAGCGCGGACGTATGGGCGAACCAGCACCTGTTCCAGCTTGACACCAAAGGCTTCCCCACAAGGGTTGCGGGCGTTCCGCCGGATTATTTTTCCGCTTCGGGACAGCTGTGGGGGAATCCCCTATACCGCTGGGAAGCCCACGAGCAGGAAGGATACGCGTGGTGGATCTCCCGCATCCGAAATCAGCTGGAAGTGCTGGATATCCTGCGGATCGACCATTTCCGCGGGTTCGAGGCGTACTGGGCCGTTCCGTACGGCGAGAAGACCGCGATCAACGGAACCTGGATGAAGGGTCCCGACCATGCGCTGTTTTCCGCCATCGCTTCCGCCCTCGGGGAAGATCTGCCGATCATTGCGGAAGACCTGGGCGTGATCACTGCGGAAGTAGACGCGCTGCGGGATGATTTCCGGTTTCCGGGGATGAAAGTCCTCCAATTTGCCTTTGAGGATACCGGCGAAAGCCACTTTCTTCCCCATCAGTTTAAACACCCCAACTGCGTGTGCTACACCGGGACGCACGACAACGACACGACAAGGAGCTGGTTTGAGACGCTCCGCCCTCAGTGTCAGGAAAAAGTCCGGCGCTACATGCATCTGTCCGGCTCGGATACCGTAAGCTGGGCATTGATACGCGCCTGTCTGTCCTCCATCGCCTCCTACGCGATCTTTCCGCTTCAGGACGTCCTTGATCTGGGAAGAGAAGGACGGATGAATACGCCCGGAGTCGCCTCCGGCAACTGGAGCTGGCGCTTCCGCAGCGGAGTCCTGACCGATGGCCTAGCGTGCAGACTGCGGGATCTCTCCCGGTTATATGGAAGATACTAGGATCAGAAAATACAGAAAGGATATGCAAAATGATACGTTTTCTACTTGTCATGTTTTTTTTAATTCTATATTTGATACTCGGGATCCCGGTACTTCTGATCGAATGGCTGATCGGCAAGATCAACCGCCGGGCGCGGGACTACCAGTCGCTTCGGATGGTACAGTACGCCTTCAAATTCATACTGAAAATAGCCGGCGTGACCGCAACGGTCATCGGGGAAGAGCGGATTCCCGACGAACCGGTCCTGTTCATCGGTAACCACCGCAGTTATTTTGATATCCTGCTCACCTATTCCCGCTGCAGGCGCCTGACCGGATACGTGGCCAAAAAAGAAATGCTCCGTTATCCCCTTCTGCGGGACTGGATGCGTTACCTCTACTGTCTGTTTCTGGACCGCAGCACGCCCAGGGAAGGCCTGAAAACCATTCTCCAGGCAATCGAATACATCAACCGAGGAATCTCCATCTGTATTTTCCCGGAGGGGACAAGAAACGAGGGGGAGGAACTTACCATGCTGCCGTTTAAGGACGGGGCGCTGAAAATCGCGGAAAAGACGGGCTGCGCCATTATTCCGATCAGCATGAATAATACATACGCCATCTTCGAGAAGCAGTTTCCGAAGCTCAGAAAAACTCATGTGGTCATTGAATACGGAGAACCGATCTACCCCGGCAAGCTGGATAAAGAAACGAGAAAACATCTGGGGAGCTACTGCAGGAATAAGATCCTGGAGACGATCGCCGCAAATCAAAGTCTCGTGTAATTTTTCATTTTCCATGCTATAATACAAAATAATTTAATATACAAAAAAGGAGTTTTTTAAATGAACAGAAACGATCTGACCCTGCTGACCGATTTTTATGAACTGACGATGATGCAGGGATACTATGAACAGGAGCAGAATGAAACGGTCATCTTCGACGTTTTCTTTCGGAAAAATCCAGGGGGAAGCGGGTACTCCATCTGCGCCGGTCTGGAACAGGTCATCGATTACATCAAGAACCTGAATTTCACATACGAGGACGTCGATTATCTGAGAAAGCTTGGCGTCTTTAACGAGAATTTTCTCCGCTATCTCAGCGGATTCCACTTCAGCGGCGATATTTACGCCATTCCGGAGGGAACTGTCATTTTTCCGAAGGAACCGATCCTGAAAGTGATTGCCCCGATCATGGAAGCGCAGTTGGTGGAGACGGCAATCCTGAATATCATCAACCATCAGTCCCTGATCGCCACCAAGACGGCGCGCGTCGTATTCGCCGCGCAGGGAGACGGAGTGATGGAGTTCGGGCTTCGCCGCGCCCAGGGGCCGGACGCCGGGCTGTATGGGGCCAGAGCCGCTATGATCGGCGGGTGCGTCGGGACTTCCAACGTGCTTGCGGGACAAATGTTCGACGTGCCGGTTCTCGGGACGCACGCGCACAGCTGGATCATGAGCTTTAAAGACGAGTACACTGCATTTAAAGCCTACGCGGCCCTTTATCCAAATAACTGCACCCTGCTGGTCGACACGTACGACACGTTAAAATCCGGCGTTCCAAACGCCATCCGCGTATTTCAGGAAATGCGCGATTCGGGAATTCCACTCACAAAATACGGAATTCGCTTAGACAGCGGAGATCTGGCATATCTATCCAAGGAAGCGCGTAAAATGTTAGACGCGGCGGGCTTTACCGACGCTGTGATCGCAGCCTCCAACGACCTGGACGAATATCTGCTCCACGACCTGAAAATGCAGCAAGCCGCCATCACCTCATGGGGCGTCGGGACTAATCTGATCACATCCAAAGACTGCCCTTCCTTCGGCGGCGTATACAAGCTGGCGGCCATTCAGAATGAAAAAGGCGAGTTTGTTCCCAAAATCAAAATTTCCGAAAACACGGAAAAGATCACAAACCCGGGGAACAAAACCATCTACCGGATCTACGACAAAGCCACCGGAAAAGTCAGGGCGGATCTCATCTGCTTTGTCGGAGAAACATTCAATACAGAGGATGATCTGCTGATCTTTGACCCTATCGAGACATGGAAAAAGACCAAACTGTCCGGAGGATCCTATACGATGCGGGAACTCCTTGTTCCTGTCTTCAGGAACGGAGAATGCGTCTACCAGTCTCCCACGGTCATGGAAATTGCGGAATACTGCACACAGGAAAAGAGGACGCTGTGGGAGGAGACGAAACGTCTGTTTTACCCGCATCAGGTGTACGTGGATCTGTCCGACCGGCTGTATCAGGTGAAAAAGTCTTTATTAGACAAGCTAAATATGGATTAGCAAAGGAGTGGAAATGCATTTATGAAAATTATAGTATTGGCCGGGGGTTACAGCAACGAGAGGGATGTATCCTTGAGTTCGGGGGCCAGCATCTGCCGCGCGCTCCGCGAGCGGGGACACAAAGCCTACCTGCTGGACGCCTTTCTGGGGCTTGAATATCCCTCTGACCGTTTATCTGAAGTTTTTGACCTGCCCGACGGCGGTCTTGGAATTGCCGCCGACGTACATACAAAAGAACCCGACCTGGACGCCCTGTGGGATTCCCGTCCGGGAGATCTTGCAGGCTATCTCGGTCCCAACGTGCTGAAGCTTTGCGGCATGGCTGATATTACCTTTCTGGCGCTTCACGGCGGCATTGGGGAAAACGGAAAGCTGCAGGCAGCCTTTGACGTCCTCGGCATCCGCTATACCGGTCCGAATTCCCTCGGCTGCGCGCTGGCGATGGATAAGGGCGTCACAAAAGAAATCTTCCGGATGCAGGGAATCCCTTCTCCGGCGGGAACGAACCTTCGGCGGCGAAACAAAAACACGCCTCTGAGTTCGCTCGGCCTGCGCCTCCCGGTAGTTGTAAAGCCCTGCTCCGGCGGTTCCAGCCTGGGCGTACACATCGCCCGCACAAAAGAGGAATACCGGAAAGCCATTGAAGAATCCTTCGCCAGGGAGGAAGAGATCGTCATAGAAACCTTCATTGACGGGCGCGAGTATGCCTGCGGCATTTTTGACGGGAAAGCTCTTCCGCTTGTGGAGATCATCCCAAAAGACGGATTTTTCGATTATTTGCATAAATATCAGCTCGGGGCCGCAGATGAAATCTGTCCCGCACAATCGCTGAACAGCGAACAGACCGCTTTTATTCAGGCCGCCGGCGAAAAGGCTTTTGCCGCTCTTCGCCTGGACGTCTACTCCAGAGCCGATTTCATCGTAGACAACAACACGGGAGAGTGTTACTGCCTGGAGGTAAATTCCCTGCCCGGCATGACGTCCGCAAGCCTGCTTCCAAAGGCGGCAAAAGCCGCCGGATATGAGTATGGGGAATTTTGTGAACTCATCATTCAAAAATCTATCGAAACGCGATATCAATTAGGAGAAGATCAATGAAAAACCTGACCTTACAAAATATTACAAAGGCATGCCAGGGAAGTTATCACGGAGATCCCCGGCTGCTGTCCCGGGAGGTGTCCTCCGTCTCCATAGACAGCCGGAACATCCAAAAAGATTCCCTCTTCGTGGCGATCAACGGGGAACGTTTCAACGGACATCAGTTTGTCCCGGACGCCGTTCGCAACGGCGCGCTGTGCGCTATCATCCACGAGGATCCCGGCCAAACAGATTACCCTTATATCCTGGTGGAAGCCACCGGCCAGGCCCTTCTGGACATTGCCAAACTGTACCGCGATTCCTTTGACGTCAAAGTCGTCGGAATCACCGGAAGCGTCGGGAAAACCAGCACCAAAGAGATGATCGCGTCCGTTCTTTCCCAGAAATACAAAGTACATAAGACGCAGGGGAATTTCAACAACGAATGCGGACTTCCGCTCACGATTTTCGACCTGACCGACGAACACCAGGTCTCCGTACTTGAGATGGGCATCAATCACTTCGGAGAAATGCGAAAGCTTTCCTCCGTCGCAAGCCCGGACATCTGTGTGATCACAAATATCGGAGTCGCGCATCTGGAATTTTTGAAAACCCAGGAGGGAATTCTTCAGGAGAAGATCCAGATGTTCCAGGACATGAAAGCCGGAGGATCCATCATCTTAAACGGAGACGATCCTCTGCTGTCCACTCTCGGCCCCGTAAAGGGCGCGACCCCCGTTTTTTATGGAATGATCCCGGAGAAAAACGATATTTATGCCACCGACCTTCAGCCTTTGGGACTTAAAGGGACTTCCTGCACCATTCACCTGCCTGACGGCAGTTTTTCCTGCACAATCCCCACTCCCGGCATGCACATGGTATCGAACGCCCTTGCCGGGGCGGCCGTCGGGGTCACCCTGGGACTCACTCTGCCGAAAATCAAAGACGGCATTGAACATCTCCCGTTTATCCCGGGCCGGAACAACATCATTCAAACGGATCATCTGATCATTCTGGACGACTGCTATAACGCAAACCCGGTCTCCATGAAAGCTTCCATCGACGTCCTGAACATGGCCATCGGAAGAAAGGTTGCGATTCTCGGAGACATGGGAGAACTTGGCGAGGACGAGGCAAAGCTCCACCGCGACGTAGGCGTCTACGCCGCCTCGCACGGCGTCCATCTGGTCTGCGCCATCGGCCCTCTGTCCCGGGAAACGATCGCCGGCATCGTCGATACCGGATCGCAGACCAGAGGACTCTGGTTCGCTGACAAGGCGGATTTTCTTGCGCAGATGCGCGGCATTATACAAGACGGAGACAACATACTGGTAAAAGCGTCCCACGGCATGGAATTTCCCGAACTGGTAAACGCATTGAAGGAGTTATAGTTTATGAGTTACCATATTCTTGTGCTGGATCTGGACGGAACATTGACAAATTCGGAGAAAAAAATTACCGCCCCCACTCTGGAGGCGCTGATCGATATACAGGAACACGGAAAAAAAGTTGTCCTCGCCAGCGGGCGCCCCACCAACGGCGTCTGGCCGCTGGCGGAACAGCTGCGCCTGAAAGATTACGGAAGCTATATCCTGTCCTTTAACGGCGGCAGGATTATCGACTGCCGCACCGGGGAGACGATCTACAACCGCCTCCTCCCCTCCGAAGTCGTCGCTCCAGCATGCAGGATCATAAAAAAATACGAATCCTCCGGTGTGAACATTATCACCTACAATCAGGAGGAAATTTTCTCTTCCTCCGCTCCTAACTCCTATACCCTGCTGGAATCCCGAATTAACTCCATGCCCGTAAACGTATGTGAAAACCTTGCGGACGCCGTCTCATTTCCGATCAACAAAATGCTGGTGACCGGGGAGGCTCCCCTTATCGCGCAGGCACAGCGGGATCTGCAGAATTATTTTCACACATACGTAAGCACCTATTATTCCGAGCCGTTTTTTCTGGAGATCATGCCCAGAAATATTGATAAAGCGGCGTCCTTACAGAAGCTGCTGAACAGCATCGGTCTTACGTCCAACGAAATGATCTGCTGCGGCGACGGGTGCAACGACATCACCATGATCGAGAGCGCAGGCCTGGGCGTCGCAATGGCAAACGCGCAGCCCCTTGTGCTGGAGAAAGCCGACTACGTTACAAAGTCGAACGACGAGGACGGCATCGTCCACGTGATCGATCAATTCCTTCGGTAGAAAAAACGCGTCATGCGCGCGAAAACCATTCGCTTAAAATCAGCCAGTTCGCCCGGAAAAGCTGCATTACTGTCCAGTAGCTTGCCCCTCTCAGCCCGTATTCCTCAATCAGTGCGAACGTAGAGTTCATGCTTCTCGCATCTTCAAACCACACTTCATGTTCCGTTCCCTCATTCGTATAAAAATAAAACGGAGCCTGCGCAGTCTCGTCAAACCGGATCTGCGCTCCGTACTCAATGGCTCTTTGCACCGCCTGAATATTCCCGATCGTCTGAGCTTTCGTCACGCCGCGCACAAAGGGAAGCGGCCAGTCGTATCCGTAGTTAGGGATCCCAAGATGTATCTTTTCCCTGGGAATCTCCGTGACCGCATAATCGATCACCCTTCGGACCTGATCCAGAGGGGCGACCGCAAGAGGCGGGCCATACGTATATCCCCACTCATATGTCATGACAAGGACATAATCCGCGGCCTCCCCAAGCGCGGCATAATCCTTCCCCTCATACAAAAGTCCTTTCTGATCCGCGGAAGATTTGGGAGCGAGAGCTACCGATACCGGATATCCCAGCGCGCCAACGGCTTCGCGCATATATCTCACAAAATCCACGAAGGCCTCGCGGTCACTGGCAAGAATAAATTCAAAATCAATATCCAGGCCCTCGAATCCTCTCTCCGTAATCTGGCGAACGATCTGGTTTCTCAGGTTCTCCCGGGCTGCCAGGTCGTTCACCACCGCCGATATCAGACTGTTATTAAAATTCCCGTCCGCTCCGAACGGAGTCAGCGTCAAAACCGGGGCGGTCCGGTACTCCTTTGCCATCGTGATCATCCAGAAATCATCGAGAAGCGGAAAGATCAGATCTCCCTGCGCGGTAAACCCATATGAAAAAATATACAATTCAGTCAGGTAGGGAAGCGTCTGTTCCAAAACCCACCGGCTGATAAAAGGATAGGCGTATCCGCCCACGTAAATGGGCCGTTTCTGCGTCAAAGCGGGAATCAGGATCTCTCCCATATCCACAGCCTGCGCGCCTTCCGAAATCAGAAGCGCCTGTCCCACGGCGAGCGCGTACGGCCACGGCAGCTGATTATCGTAAATAATAGACTCCGGCAACACTCCGTACAGCGCCGCGACAGAATCAACGGTATCCCCGGCCCTTACAACATAGATCAACATCGCATTCACCAAAAAGCATTGTTACATTATCATATGCTCCGCCAGCGCTAAAATACCTCCGGTCACTGTCCGCTTTTGTGTCCTCCGATCTGATGGTTGCGCTCCCGCGTAGTCGCAGCCTTCTCCAGATTCATCCCTTTCATAATCGCGTCTCTTCCATACTTCTTCTTGATCTCAAGAACCGCCGTCTGCACTTTCCGGTTCCGTTCAATCTCATCCGCATCGGCAAAGAGGCCTATCTGGGCAGCGCCCTCCGGCACAACATGGTTGCACGTAACATGAATACGGCGAACCGGGTATTCCGGATTCACAATCCTCCGGTACAACGCTGTCACGGCCGGTATGATCACAACATCGGCGCTGGTCTCCAAAGCGAGCGAAGCGGTACCCTTTGCCGCCTCCATATGAAGGCTGTTGGAATATCCCACGCAAAGGGTTACCGAATTAGTGACCAGCCCCTTCCCCACCATATCCAGGCACAGCAGATCCATCATCTCCTTGACGATCAATTCCCCCTCCTCAAAGGTATAATCCCTCATCAGCACCTGTCCGCTGCTCAGACAGTTTGTCTTTGACTTATAGGCTTTGATATCCGCAATCGTGGTCGGCTCCCTGCCCCAGGCGTGGTCGATCAGAAGTTCCGCATCCATCCCGAAAAGCTTATACAAAAGTTCCTCCGGCGCTTTTGCAACATCTTTCATTGTATAGATCCCGTAACGCTCCAGCGTCCGGGCCGTACCTCTCCCTATCCTCCAGAAATCTGTCAGAGGTCTGTGATCCCACATCGTCCTCCGGTAAGATTCCTCGTCAAGGATCCCGATAAAATCTCTGTCATGTTTTGCGGTAATATCAAGGGCTATCTTCGTAAGATACAGATTCGTTCCGATTCCGCACGCTGCCCTTACTCCCACGTTTTCCAAAATATCCCTCATGATCCTGCCCGCAAGTTCCTTTGCCGTCAAACCGTACAAGGGAAGATACTCCGTAACATCTATAAAGGCCTCGTCGATGGAATAGACGTGAATATCCTCCGGCGCGGCATATTTCAGATAAATTCCGTAAATCTCCGCCGCATATTCAATGTATTTCTGCATTCTGGGTTCCGCCATAATGTAATCGATCTGCTCAGGGATCTCGAAAACCCTGCATCGATTGGGAATTCCCATCGCTTTCAGAGAGGGGCTGACAGCAAGGCAGATCGTCTTGTCGGAACGCTCCGGGTCAGCCACTACCAGATTTGTTGTCATCGGATCCAATCCTCTCTCCACACACTCCACAGAAGCATAAAAAGATTTCAGATCAATACACAAATATCTTTTATCTGACATGAAGCACCTCCTTCCCGGAACAGTATTCCCCAATATGCGTCAAACAATAGAAAACCCGCTTCGCGAACAATCTATTGCCATGAAGAAAAAGAGCCGCTGCATCATAGGCTCTTCCCTATTACGCAACAGCTCTTTCAATCATTTTGATCTTTACATTATGACGCTTTTTTCTTACGTGCAAGAACAACGCTCTGGATAACCAGGAACAGGCAAAGCATTGCGCCTACTGTAATACCGGTCCACCATGCCTGGTCAAGTCCGGCGGAGGAAACGATCTGCTGGATCGTCTTCAGTGAAAGCACACCGAAGAACGTACCGATGATATTACCCACACCACCGGTCAGCAGAGTACCGCCGATGATGGAGGAAGCGATCGCGTCCATTTCCATACCCATTGCATGGGACGGAGAACCGGAACCGACATGAAGGAAGAAAGCGTATCCGCCGATACCTGCCAGAAGTCCGCAGAGCAGATGAGCGATGAATTTGGTTCTCTTAACGTTGATACCAAGCATCAATGCACTCTGCTTGTTTCCGCCTACTGCGTAGAACGCGCGTCCCAGGCTGGTCCATCTGAGGATGCAGAAGAATAAAACAACTGCGATCAGTGCAACGATAACGCCAATTTCAAGGTAAGCGTCCACATACACGCCCTTCTTGTTGTATGTACCAAGTCCCGGAATCGGGATACGGGTACCCTTCAGCTCGACAAAACCTTCGTTTGTCACGTTGAACGGCTTGGAGTTTACGATGGTCGTCATACCACGTGCAAAGAACATACCTGCCAGGGTTACGATGAACGGCTGGATATCCAGATAAGCTACCAGGAAGCCCTGGACAAGGCCGAAGCCGAGGCCGATCGCAATCGCGATCAGAACGGATACCGCTACGTTGCCTCCCTTCATATCCAGATAAACCGCGCAGCACATGCTGACCAGAGCCGCAACACCGCCGACAGAGATGTCGATACCGCCGGTGATCATGACAAGACTCATACCACAAGCTGCAAGAATCAGGCCTGCATTGTTATTCAGGATGTTGAAGAAGGTCTGAGCCCTCAGGAAACCGGAACCAAGTAAGATCATTGCTCCGGCATACATCACAATGAAAACCACGATCGTAATCGTCAACAATAAATTGGTATCGGAGATTCCACCGGGTTTTTTCGGTGCCGCTGGTTTCTTAGCTTTATTCGTGTTTGCTGCCATATCAACCAACCTCCTTTGCAGGTGTTTTCTTCACTTTCTTCCAAAGAGCAGAAAGCTTATCGCTCACAACCGGAGAACTGATGACGACCAGAATGATAACGACAACAGCCTTATACGCCGGAAGTGCGTCCGCCTGTACTTCAAATTTGTACAGGGTCGTAGTAAGGAACTGAATGACGTATGCGCCGAGGATGGAAGCAATCATGTTGAACTTTCCGCCGCTCAGAGCATTTCCGCCCAGTGCAACCGCAAGGATCGCGTCCATCTCAATATCCTTCGCAATAACGGAGTAGTTGATGGAGGAGATACGGCTTACCTTGATCAGGCCCGCAACTCCAACGCATAATCCAAGGATAACGAAAGCAAGGAACTTCACGAAGATCGGATTCAGACCGTTCAGTCTGGAGGAACTCTCGTTAATTCCGACTGCCTGTGTGTACAATCCCAGAGTCGTGAATTTCAACACGAGCAGGATCACAACTACGCAGACCAAAGCGATCAGGAAAGTAGTCGGGACCGGCACGCCCGGGATAAAGCCGCCGAAATAAGCGAATTTGGGTTCCTTGATAACCGGAAGCTCATTGTTGTTGATCCAGGCTGCGATAGAACGTCCCGCCGTATAAAGGATCAACGTCGCGACCATCGGCTGGATCTTAAAGTACGCTACCAAAATTCCGTTGAATGCTCCGAAAAGCATTGCAACTACACACCCGATTAAAAATGCTACAATGATGGGAGCCTGAAGTTCTTCGGCTCTGGAGTCGCCGCCGCAAAGCACACGCAGGATCACGGATCCAGCGATCGCGATGCCGGCGCCCACGCTGATGTCCTGTCCGCCGGATGCCGCTGTAACCAGCGTCATACCGATCGCCAGAATTGCCAATTCTGAACCATAATCCAGAATCGTGATCAGGTAACCGGACAAAATCGTATCTCCCGCGCTGTTTACACCCAGAGAAATCTTAAAGAATCCGGGGTCAGCAATCAAATTGAATAATGCGAGGATCAGCAGAGCTATAATTGGGATAAGAAGCTGAGTGTTCCCGCCTTTTGAGAATATACTTTTTTTCTTTTGCATTATTTCTGGTCACCTCCGGCAATTGTACTCATAATCTTGTTCTGAGTCAGGTCTTCGCCTGAAAGCTCGCCTACCACTTTACGGTCTCTCATGACAACCAAACGTGAACATGTACGCAGCATCTCGTCTGTCTCAGAGGAAATAAAGGTTGCGCTCATACCCTCTGAAGCAAGCTGCAGTACTAACTTCTGAATTTCGATCTTCGTACCAATATCAATACCACGGGTCGGCTCATCCAGGATCAGATATTCCGGATTCATAAGAAGCCAGCGGGCAAGAATAACCTTCTGCTGATTTCCACCGGACAGCGACTTGATCGGGGTGTCCGCAGACGCGGTCTTGATTTCCAGTTTCTTAATGTATTCATCCGCAAACTTGTAAGCCTGAGATTTTGAAATCGGATGGAAGAATCCCTTCAGCACCTGCAGGGCAAGGATGATATTGTCACGCACAGACAGGTCGCCCACAATACCGTCCACCTTGCGGTCCTCGGGAAGATATGCGATGCCATTCTTCATAGCTTCGATCGGTTTTGTAATCTTAACCGGCTTGCCGTTCTTCTTCGCGCTGCCGGCGATCACTCTGTCCGCTCCAAAGATCGCGCGGACACATTCGCTACGTCCGGAACCAAGCAGTCCCGTAAATCCGTTAACTTCACCCTTCTTGATATAGAAGTTGAAAGGTTTGATCTTTGCGGCGCTTTGCAGTCCTTCCGCTTCGTAGATGACCTGATCAGCGTCATCTCCGTCGTATACCGTATTTTCAGACTTGATCTCTGACATATCGTCAAGCTCTTTTCCGAGCATCTTCGCAACAAGTTTCACTCTCGGAAGATCCTCGATCACGAACTCGCCTACCAGCTTGCCGTCACGCAGAACGGTGATCTTGTCGCAGACTTCATATACCTGATCCAGGAAGTGCGTAACGAAGATAATACCTACGCCCTTTGCCTTCAGGTCACGCATCATACCGAACAGCTTCTCCACTTCGTTGTCGTCCAGAGAAGAAGTAGGTTCATCAAGGATCAATACTTTACATTCCATATCCACAGCACGCGCGATCGCGATCATCTGCTGAATCGCGATGGAGCAGCTGGAGAGCTGCTGCGTAGCAGTTGCAGGTATATCAAGAGATTGAAGGATCTTATTTGCGCCGTCGTTCATCTTCTTCCAGTTCATGACCTTGTTGTTGCCGCGGCCTATGTACATATTCTCAGCGACTGTAAGATTCGGGCACAGGGTGATTTCCTGATATACGGTACTGATTCCCAGTTTCTGCGCATCCTGAGGGGAACGGATCACAGCGGCCTTATCCAGTCCCTTGATGTGGATCGTACCTTCTCCGTCCTCGGGATATACTCCGGTCAACACTTTAATCAGAGTGGATTTTCCCGCACCGTTCTCACCCATCAGGGCATGAATTTCACCCTCGCACAGCGTGAAATCTACATTCTGCAAAGCACGTACTCCCGGGAAGGTTTTGGATATGTTTCTCATTTCCAATACAGATTTCTCTTTCACCAGTGTATTCACTCCCTTAACTCATTTTTTAAAAAAAGAGCGCCGAGCAAACGTACGACACTTACTTACGTTGCGCTGCGCTCTTTTTATCATTCCTTATGACTTAGTTTTCAATCAATTCGTTCAGATTAGATACCGTAGGTGTCAACATCGTCCTGAGTGATCGTCTCAGCATCGAAGCCCTTCTCGTCAAGGATGATGGTCTTCTCAGCCGGCTCTTCGCCCTTTTCAAGAGTCTTGATAACTTCGTCGATGTAGGAAGCCTGGAACGGGTTGCACTGTCCATCATAGTTCCAGTTGCCAGCAAGCAGTTCTTCCAGAGCCCACTTGTTGCAGTCAAATCCCATAACGATGACGTCTTTGCCTACACCATGAGTGATACCAGCAGCGTCAAGAGCAGCTACAGCGCCCTTAGCCATATCATCGTTCTCAGCGTAGATTACGTTGAAAGGAGTACCAGCGGAGATTACGGACTGAACGATCTGCTGAGCTTTCTCTGCATTCCATTCAGCTGTCTGCTGTGTAACGATGTTCCAGCTGTCCTCAGCTGCAACCTTGTCATCAAGAGCTCCTGTACGTCCAACCTGAGCAGCTGAACCCATAACGCCCTGGATGTGGATGATGTTGTACTCATCAAGTCCCTGATCTGCTAACCAATTAACAGCGGTCTCGCCTTCTTTAGCCATATCGGAAACGATAGAAGCTGCATAGAGGCTCTCGTCTGCGTCGATGGTACGGTCAAACAGGATAACGCCAATGCCAGCGTCCTGAGCATCCTGAAGCACGGTGTCCCAACCGGAAACGTCTGCTGCAGAAAGAAGCAGATAGTCAACGCCGTCCTGGATGAACTTCTGAGCGGAAGCGATCTGCTCGTCATTCTTCAAGCTGTAAGCGAAGGATGCTTCGTATCCGTTCTCTTCTGTGAAGAAGTTCTGCAGGTCGTTCACGTTAGCTGTACGATAACCGGACTCGTTCGGGTCGTTGTTGATGATACCAACTTTGATCAGTTCGCCGGAATCATCAGGCTCATCCGGAGTCGTTGTCTCAGTCTGATCTGCTGACTGATTATTATCGGTGTTCGTGTCCTCAGCCTTCTTGCCGCATCCAACTACGAATACAGCTGCCATAGCTCCGATAAGTACTAGGCTTAGAAATTTCTTTTTCTTCATTTTTTTTCCTCCTCTAAAAAGAAATCTGCCACTCTGTGGCATTTTTTGGATTTATGGAACCAGATATCAGTTCCATTTGTTTGATTATAACGTTCTTGTCTCAAAATGTCAATACGAAAGATAGTCAAAATAAAATTTCAGACGGTTTTGCTCTGTTTTTATGTGCAATTTTACTACATATTTCGCAAAAAAACGGAACATCTTTGTATTTGCTCTTGTCTGAAATTCCAAATGTTTTCATCCCGGAGCGATGTTTTTGCTCTGAATTATGCAAAACAAAAATAAGCAGGGGCCGTTCCAAAAGCCCTCCGCCTATTCTGTTATATTACACAAACCACACTTTGACAGCAAAACCGCCGACATCGAAACAGGGTTTTGTGTAATATTGTTTAAGTGGACCTGGCGGGAATCGAACCCGCGTCCGAAAGCCCTTCCATCAGAGCATCTCCCATCACAGTCATTATTTTAACATTCCCTCTGTCTTGCGCCTAATGACCGGCTCAAGATTTCAGTAGCTTCATAAATTCTTCCATCCCCTCAAAGCTTTGGGGACGAAGTTCTCCGCCTGATTGAAGCCGGTGATCCGGGCAGCGGATGACCCGGAACCGACTGCTGCGCTAATTAGGCAGCGTACGCTAATTCGTTATGATCTGCGTTTATATTTAATTGGAACTTTTTACGTAGTGTCCCGCTACGGATGGCTTCTCCAACTTCTGAACCCCCGTCGAAACCAGTACAAGCCCTAAAACCTGAAATTTATCGGAATTGCAGCCGGTTCGCAGAGCATCCCGCAGCGCATGCCCGTCTGGCGGGTATGCGCCGTATGATAAAGTATACTCTCTGCGATCCGGAAATGTCAATGCCGTTCTTCTTTTTCTTTTCGACAAAAAATGGAAAAGAATTTTCCCCCGGCAGGGTATGCGGCGTTCCGGTCCGGATATACTATTTTATAGAAGAAAAAGGCGCGCTTTCCTATTTTTCATTTTTTTAAATTTTTTAGCACTCACCTATTGACATTGCTAACAATGTGTGTTATATAATTTATATAACAAATAAAACAATTCTATTTCTACAAGGAGGAATGACATATGTTGCTTGCAAACAGAAATTATAATTTATTTGACGAAATGTTTCGGGATCCTTTCTTTACACGTCCTTTTGAGAACGCGTCTTCCCAGATCATGAAGACGGACATCCATGAGAAGGACGGGAATTATCTGATCGAGATGGAGCTGCCCGGCTATGAAAAGGAGAACATCAAGGCAGACCTCAAGGACGGATACCTGACCATCACAGCCACAAAGGATGAGACAAAAGAAGAAAAGGACGCGAAAGGCAACTGCGTCCGCAAGGAACGCTATACCGGAAGCTGCAACAGAAGCTTCTTCGTAGGAAAGCAGGTGACGCAGGACGATATCCATGCGGCGTTCAAGAACGGGATCCTTTGCCTGCAGGTACCGAAAGATACCCCGAAGGCCGCGGAACAGCCGAAGCTGATCACGATTGATTAATGAGATTCATAAGCGGCAAAGGCGGAAGAGAAGTCCTATTCTCTCCCGCCTTTTTTCTATTCATGACAGCCAAAGGTTCGCGAAGCGTGCTTTCCGCTGTTTTTTCAAAAACGGATCATCCCAGGTTTCTCACCTTGAACTCCCGGCTGGCTTCCCTCTGCTGATCCTTTCTCGCAATATCCTGCCGCTTGTCATATAATTTCTTGCCCCTCGCAAGTCCGATCTCCACCTTTACCAGACTGCCCTTGAAATAAACCCTCAAAGGCACGATCGCCATTCCCTTTTCTTTGATCTTTCCGAGCATCTTATTGATCTCCCATCCGTGCAGCAGTAATTTCCGCTCTCTCAAAGGATCTTTATTGAAAATATTTCCCTTTTCGTAAGGGCTGATATGCATTCCGAAAATAAAGACCTCCCCGTTTTCGATCCGCACATAGGATTCCTTGATGCTGCACTTGCCCATGCGAAGCGATTTCACCTCCGTGCCGGCCAGCGCTATTCCCGCCTCATAGGTTTCCAGTATAAAATAATCGTGATACGCCTTCTTGTTATTGGCGATTAGTTTTTCCCCCGTCTTTGCCATTTTCCGACTCTCCTTTTTCTGTCAGCTCAAAATCTACCGTTCTGGTCAGCCGATCCGCTCCCACTGCCTTCACCGACACGCTCTGTCCGAGTTTAAACACCCTGTTTGTATGCATCCCCGTCAGCTCATATCTTTGTTCATTATACTCATAATGGTCATCTCGCATATCCGCCACATGTACCAGGCCCTCTACCGTATTCGGAAGTTCCACATACATACCCCACTTTGTGATCCCGGAAATCACTCCCTCGAATGTTTCTCCGATACGTTCCTCCATATATTCCGCTTTCTTCAGCTTCTCAGTCTCCCGTTCGGCTTCCTCCGCCCTTCGCTCTGTCTCGCTGGACTGCCTCGCGACTTCGTCAAGTATGCTCCTGTAATGCTCTGCTCTTTTTTCGTTCATGCGTCCCCGGAGGTTATCCTTGATAATCCGGTGGATCTGCAGATCCGGATACCTGCGGATCGGGGATGTAAAGTGCGTGTAATACGGCGCTGCCAGCCCGAAATGCCCGGTGTTCTGCGGTGTATACCTCGCGCGTTTCATGGCGCGGAGCGTCAGCCGTCCGATCAGATCCTCGTAAGGCGTTCCCTCTATCTTCGTCAGCAGTTTCTGGATCTCTTTCGGGCGCATTTCATTTACACCGATGTGCATGGAATATCCGAAGTTATTGATAAATGTGGCGAGCGAGCGCATTTTTTCTTCATCCGGGGACTCGTGGGTGCGATATACAAACGGCAGTTCCTGCCAGAAATAATCTTCCGCCACCGTCTCGTTTGCGAGGAGCATAAAATCTTCAATGATCCTCGTCGCTGTATTCCGCTCGCAGGGTCCGATCTCAAGCGGTCTTCCACTCCTGTCCAGAATCATCTTCGTCTCCGGAAAATCAAAGTCAATCGCCCCTCTTCTGTGCCTTTTTGCGCGCAGGATCCGCGATAACCGTTCCATATTCTCAAGCATGGGGACAAGATCCGCGTATCGCTCTCTTTCCTTCTCATCCCCATCCTCCAGAATTTTCTTCACATCCGTATAGCTCATCCGACGGTCAACGCAGACGACGGTCTCCGCAATTTCATGCCCGGTCACATTTCCTCTCCCGTCGATTTTCATTATACAGCTCAGCGCCAGTCTGTCCTCCCCGGCGTTCAGCGAACAGATGCCGTTAGACAGCTTATGCGGCAGCATCGGGATCACCCGGTCCGCCAGATATACGCTGGTCCCTCTTTTCAGGGCCTCCCGATCCAGCGCGCTGCGCTCCTGCACATAATTGGACACGTCTGCGATATGAACGCCGAGCTCGTAGAACTCTCCCGTCTTCGTCAGGGATACCGCATCGTCCAGATCCTTCGCGTCCTCCCCGTCGATCGTAACCATCTGCCAGCCGCGAAGATCCCTCCGGCCCGCCATATCCGCCGCGCTCACCCTGTCGGCTGTGCGCTCCGCCTGGTTTTGCACCTTTTCCGGGAACTCCATCGGAAGATCATAACTCTTTACAATCGACAGGATGTCCGTCCCGGGATCGTCCATATGCCCGATGATCTCCACAATCCTGCCCTCCGGTTTGCGTCCGTCCTCTCCGTATGACGTAAGTTCCACGACCACCTTGTGGCCGGTTACCGCGCCCCCTGATTTTTCTTTGGGAATAAAGACGTCTTTCAGGAAGCGCCGGTTATCCGGAACCACAAATCCGTATTTCCTGTGTTTCCGGCTGTGATAGACTCCTACCAGCTTTGTGATCCCCCGGGATGCGATCCGCACCACTTTTCCCTCTTTCCTCTTTCCCGCAGGCGCCTTTAAGATCATGACTTCTACCGTGTCCCCCTGAAGCGCGCCGTTGCCGTCATCCTCTCCGATAAAAATGTCTTGCGGTTCTTCATCGGCCGAGACAAATCCGAAGCCGCGCGGATGCGCCTGATAAACGCCTGTTATTTTCTCATTGTTCTGTTCCTTTTTCAAATTTTCCTCCCGCATTCCCGAAGTTTTTTATAAGATAAAAAGGACACCCTTTTACAAGAGTGTCCCGCCGTTTTTCAAAAACATACTTTTTTTCTTAAGCAAACACGCTTAAATTCAGTACAGCCGCCAGCACGATGAAAAGAACCGCCAGGAACTTTGTCGATTTCACCAGCGTTCCTTCCATTGAACGTCCCTTGTTCTGTCCCCAGTATGTGTCAGCCATACCGCCGATCGTTCCAAGTCCCGCGGTCTTCCCTTCCTGCAGCAGCACGATTGCTGCCAGTGCGATACAATCTATTGCAAATAAAATCATTAATATTATTTTTAAAATTCCCATTTTCCACACCTCCCACGTATAAGCATAATTATATTAGCACAAGGCATCTCAAATGGCAAGTTATTTTATTTAAACTTTCCAAACTTTTTGAAAGGATTTTCATATTCGGAAATCTCTCCCAGTCTTTCCTCAATTCTAAGAAGCTGATTATATTTTTCAATCCGCTCCGACCGGCACGGCGCTCCCGTCTTGATCTGGCCGGCGTTAAACGCCACGGCAATGTCGGCGATCATCGGATCCGCCGTCTCCCCGGATCGATGCGAGATGATCGTTTTATACCCCGCACATTTCGCCATTTCAATCGCTTCAAACGCTTCGGTCAGCGTCCCGATCTGATTTACTTTGATCAGGATCGCGTTTGCCACTTCCTGGTCAATGCCCTTTTTCAGCCTTTTTGTATTGGTGACAAACAGATCGTCCCCGACCAGCTGGATCTCCCGGCCGAGCCTGGTCGTCAGAAGCTCCCAGCCGTCCCAGTCCTCCTCGTCCAGAGGATCTTCAATGGAAATGATCGGAAATTCCTCTATCAGTTCTTCGTAATAATCGATGAGCTCCTCCGCCGAACGGATCACCTGATGTCCGTGCATCCGCCCTTCCCCTTCAAAAACATATTTTTTGAAATTCCTGTCGTACAACTCGGTGGCCGCCACGTCAAGGGCGATCATCACATCCCTGCGCGCCTTGTATCCCGCAGATTCAATCGCCTCCGCAATGAATTTCAAAGCTTCCCTCGCGTCCGGAAGGTTTGGGGCAAATCCGCCCTCGTCTCCCACCGACGTGCTGTATCCCTGAGCTTTCAGCGACGCCTTCAGCGCGTGGTAAATCTCCGAACACATGCGGAGCGCTTCCTGAAAACAGTCCGCGCCAACCGGCATGATCATAAATTCCTGAACGTCGATCGTGTTGTCCGCATGTCTTCCCCCGTTCATGATATTCATCATCGGCACGGGCATCCTCTTCGCGTTGGTCCCGCCCAGATAAGCATAAAGCGGCATGTGAAGGGACTTTGCCGCTGCCCTCGCCGCCGCCATCGACACGCCCAGCATAGCGTTCGCCCCAAGATTGATCTTATTTTCCGTCCCGTCCAGTTTGCAAAGCACGTGATCCAGGTTGGCCTGCTCAAAGACATTCATGCCGATCACCGCGGGCGCGATCCTCGCGTTCACATTATCAACCGCATGCTCCACGCCAAGACCGTCATATCTGTCTCCCCGGTCCCTCAGCTCCATCGCTTCATACTGCCCTGTGGAAGCGCCCGACGGCACGCTGGCCCTTCCCAGAAATTTATCCCCCGCAAGCACTTCTACCTCAACCGTCGGATTTCCTCTCGAATCCAAAATTTCTCTGGCGTACACATCTGTTATCGGTAAATATTTATACATATAACTACTCCTCCTTACGAAGAGATAGTATTTCCCGTTTTCGCCCGGGAGATGTAAACAGGGACGCTGTAAAAATATTTCACAACGTCCCTGAAAAAAATTTTTATATTTCCTCCAGATGCTCCTTTCGGATCACATCGATCACCCGGTTTACGTACTGCTCGCACAGCTCGTCTGTCGCCGCCTCCACCATCACGCGGAAAAGAGGTTCGGTGCCGCTCTCCCGCACAAGGATCCGGCCGTCCTGTCCGAGTTCCCCCTCCACTTCTTCTACCGCCTTCATAACTCTGGGATTTTCCCTCACGGCTTTCTTGTCGGCCACCCGAACATTCTTTAAAAGCTGAGGATAGATCCGGACCTCTTCCGTCAGTCCGGAAAGGCTCATCTTACTCTCCAGCATAACCTCCATAATCATCAGCGACGTCAGGATCCCGTCCCCGGTTGTGGCGTATTTGCTGAAAATGATATGTCCGGATTGCTCGCCGCCCAGCGAGTAGTCGTTTTGTATCATATTCTCATATACATATTTATCTCCGACCGCCGTCTTTTCATACTTTAATCCAATCTTGTCGCACGCTTTGTAAAGTCCGAGATTTGACATCACCGTGGTAACGATCGTATCCCCGTTCAGATGTCCGTTCTCTTTTAAATATTTTCCGCAGATGTACAGGATCAGGTCGCCGTCGACCACATTTCCCTTCTCGTCCACCGCGATGCACCGGTCGGCGTCCCCGTCGTAAGCGAAAGCTACGTCCAGCTTCTTTTCTTTCACCAGTTTCTGCAGATCTTCGATGTGGGTCGAACCGCAGTTCTGATTGATGTTCATCCCATTCGGTTCATTGTGGATCACGAAAACGTTCGCTCCCAGCGCCTGATATACATTCTTTGCGATCATAAACGCGCTCCCGTTGGAGCAGTCCAGCCCCACCCTCATATCCTCAAAGGAGCGAGTCGCCAGTGAGATCAGGTAGCCGATATAGCGGTTCCTGCCCGCCACGTAGTCCGTAGTCGCTCCGATGTGTTCTTTCTTCGCAAGGGGAAGTTCCCCCAGGCTGCCGTCTATATAAGCTTCAATCTGGGCCTCCACATCCGCCGCAAGCTTATGCCCCTTGCCGTCAATGACCTTGATCCCATTGTCATAGAACGGATTATGACTCGCGGAGATCATAATCCCGCAGTCGAAGTCCTCTCTCCTGGTCACGAAGGAAACGCTGGGCGTCGTCGTCACATGCAGAAGAAACACATCCGCGCCGGAGGCCGTAAGCCCCGCTACCAGCGCATATTCAAACATATAGCTGCTTCTTCTTGTGTCCTTTCCGATGACGACGCGGGCCTTATGCTCCTGTCCGTAATACCATCCGAGGAAGCGTCCCACCTTAAAAGCGTGATCCACCCTTAATACTTCATTCGCTTCCCCTCGAAATCCGTCAGTTCCGAAATATTTACCCATTGTAAAATCTCCTTGCATTTCTTTCTAATGATGGAACAGCCGGATCCCGGTAAACGCCATCGCCATACCATACTTATTGCAGGTCTCGATCACGTTGTCGTCCCTGACGGAACCGCCCGGCTGCGCGATATACTTCACGCCGCTCTTGTGCGCCCGTTCAATATTATCCCCAAATGGGAAGAAAGCATCCGATCCCAGCGCCACGTCCGTCATCTGATCCAGCCATGCGCGCTTCTCCTCCCTCGTGAACACTTCCGGTTTCTCCTTAAAGATCTTTGGCCACGCATCATCCGCCAAAACATCCATGTACTCCTCGCCGATGTACAGATCGATCGCGTTGTCCCGGTCCGCGCGGCGGATCGAGTCGATAAATGGAAGGTTCAGCACCTTCGGACACTGCCTCAGCCACCAGTTGTCGGCCTTCTGGCCTGCCAGCCTCGTGCAGTGGATCCGGGACTGCTGCCCCGCCCCGATGCCGATCGCCTGACCGTCCTTTACATAGCAGACGGAATTGGACTGCGTATATTTGAGCGTGATCATCGCGATCGCCAGATCGATCTTCGCCTGCTTCGGCAGATCCTTGTTCTCCGTCACGACATTTCCGAAGAAATCCTCATCGATATTCAGCTCGTTCCTTCCCTGCTCAAACGTGATTCCGTATACTTCCTTGTGTTCCAGCGCAGCCGGCTCGTAGTCCGGGTCGATCTGGATCACATTGTAATTGCCATTCTTCTTCTGTTTCAGGAGTTCCAGCGCCTCCGGCTCGTATCCGGGCGCGATCACGCCGTCGGACACCTCGCGCTTGATCAGCCTGGCCGTGTCCACGTCGCAGACGTCGGACAGGGAGATGAAATCTCCGAAGGAGGACATCCGGTCCGCGCCCCTCGCCCTCGCATACGCACAGGCAAGCGGTGAAAGATCGCCCAGATCGTCCACCCAGTAGATCTTCGCCAGAGTCTCCGTAAGCGGAAGCCCTACGGCCGCTCCGGCCGGCGACACATGCTTGAAGGAGGTAGCCGCCGGAAGTCCGGTCGCTTTCTTCAGCTCACTCACCAGCTGCCAGCCGTTGAAAGCGTCAAGAAAGTTGATATATCCCGGCCGCCCGCACAGCACCCGGATCGGAAGTTCGCTTCCGTTTGCCATGTAGATTTTCGACGGCTTCTGATTGGGATTACAGCCATATTTTAATTCTAATTCTTTCATTCTATTCGTTCCTTTCTCTGATCTGTCCCGTAATTTCTATTGATTTTTATTGATGATCTTAGATTCGTAGGTTCCGTCGGCGATATTGATATAGCGCACAAACAGGGATACCTTATTGTCCTCGTTCAAGCTGTTCCACAGAGTATCCGCGAAGGCCTCCATATCGTCCGGAATCGCGATCTGCTTCGGTTCTCCCTCGAAGCTCGGCAGCGGATCGCCGTCGTGCATGTACGTGTGAATAAAATGGCCCTCCCCCGGCGCCGCATTCTCATACGCGAAGGTGTATCTGCGGCAGCTTTCCGGATTGCCGTTGTTGCTCTTTAAGATGGACATCGCATAGTTAAAGTTCCCGCTCTCCACGTGGAGGATGCCGGAGATGCGCGGCGTGTAGTTCGGCCCGTCCGGTTCGAATTCCCGCGTTCTGAGCGACTGCTCAAATGTCATCTGTCTGTCCATTCCCTCGTAAATTGTGTCGGTCTGATCCCCGTTCGTTACAATCGTCTTGTTTCCCAGCACCCGAACCGGAGCGTAGATGATCAGGCTCGGATCGGTGAGCTTCGACGGGTCGAACGCCTGCGTGCGGATCCCCTCCCCGTCCTCGACGAAGATACGGTTCCGGCTGTTCTCGCTCCTGCCCATGATAAAATATGCCGCGACCGCTTTGGTTCCGTCTGCGCTTCTTCCGATGATGATCCCTCTGCCCGGATAAGAGTTTTCCTGCAATTCTTTTTCGATTGACAATACTTCCATGAATCTGTCTCCTTTTTTCGTGGGTATTTTGTTCGTGTCATTTTTATTATATAAAAAAAGCGGATGTTTTTCCAGTGTTTCATGAAAAACGTTTGTGTCAAGTATTCGTTGGCACTTTTCCTGTTTCCTTTATGAGTTCTCGTTTTTATCACAATAATTACTGCCAA
>CANRMH010000014.1 GCA_947631695.1 uncultured Lachnospiraceae bacterium
GGTCGCGTTCATTACGCTTTCCAAAGTGGGCCTGCTGGGCGGCAGCGCGGCGGATCTGGACGTTACGACGGGGCTTATGATCCTTGCGGCATGCCTTCCGATCGGGATCGTGGGATTGGTTTCCGCAATCCATCAGGGCAGGACGTCCGTTGCGGCAATCGGTATCGTTGCAAAGAAACCGGATCAATTCGGTAAAGCGATGCTGTTCCCGGCGATGGTTGAGACCTATGCGATCCTTGCGCTTCTGATTTCCATTCTTGCGATTACCTCTATTCCGGTATAAGCGAAGGATAATATTAGGAAAAGGAGTGCGAAGGCTATGACTGGATTAGAGAAAATGAAGAGTCAGATTCTGGAGGATGCCAGAACTTTGGCCGACGGCAGGATCGCGGATGCGCAGAGCCGGGCACGGGAAATTCTCGAGGATGCGAAGGCGGAGGCGAAAAAGGACGCTGCAGGCATCACTCAAAGATCGGAAGCAAAAGTTGCAAATTACAGGGAGCGGGTCGCTTCCTCCGCGGATCTGCAGAGGAGGACCAGGATTCTTGCGGCAAAACAGGAGATCATTTCGGAGGTTCTGGAGCAGGCGTACGGGAGATTATGTACGATGGAAGCCGGGCCGTATTTCGACATGCTGCTTGACATCCTTAAGAAGTATGTGCAGCCGCAGGAGGGCGTGATCTACTTCTCTTCCTCTGACCTGGAGAGGATGCCTTCCGATTTTGAGGCGCGAATGAACCGGATCGCGGAAGCGAAGGGCGGAAGTCTCACGGTCGCGGAGAAAGGAAAAAATATTGAAAACGGATTCGTTCTCGCGTATGGCGGCATCGAGGAAAACTGTGTGCTGAAGGCGATGTTTGACGCCAGGAGGGATGAGCTGTCCGATAAGATCCATCAAATTATGTTTTTATAGAAGACAGAGCGGAGACGTTCTGCGAAGGAAACTTGTATAAGCAGGAGGAATAGCATGAGTGAACAATATACTTACGCAGTTGCGCGCATACGCGCCCTGGAAGTTTCCCTGTTTTCCAACGCCGTTATCGACCAGCTGATCGCCTGCGGGACCTATGAGAAGGCTCTGCAGTTTCTGGCCGAGAAGGGATGGGGAGATTCGGAGACGAATCAGGATGCGGAAGCCATGCTGACCAGGGAGGAAGAGAAGATATGGAAGACGGTGGAAGAATTGTCCGTCGATATGAAAAAGTTCGATGTTCTCTCCTATCCGAAACTGTTCCACAACCTTAAAGCTGCGGTCAAGGAGGCGTGTACAAGCCGGAAAAGGCGCAACGTCTACTATGACGATGTGGAGATCTCCGGGGAAGAGATGCTGAAGATCGTGAAGGAAAAGGACTACGGGCGCCTCCCGGAGAATATGCGGGAAGCGGCCGCGGAAGCTTACGAATCCCTGCTCCACACGAGGGACGGACAGCTTTGCGATGTGGTTATAGACAAGGCGGCCCTGGACGCCATCTACCAGGCGGGCAGGGAGGCGAAGGACGGGATCATTCGCGACTATGCCGAGTCTACGGTGGCGGTCGCGGATATTAAGATAGCCGTGCGTTCTCAGAAGACCGCGAAATCCATGGAATTCATGAAGAGGGCGATGGCGGAATGCGACAGTTTGAATATTGACCGGCTGGCGAAGGCCGCGCTTGGCGGCATGGACGCCATTCGGGAGTATCTGCTCCAGACTGCGTACGCGGAGGGCGCGGAGGCTCTGCTGGAATCTCCGTCCGCGTTTGAGCGCTGGTGTGACAATCGGATCATTCAGACGATCAGCCCGCAGAAATATCAGCCGTTTACGATAGGGCCGATTGTGGCTTACGTGCTGGCGAGACAAAATGAGATTAAGACGGTGAGGATTATCCTTTCCGGCATGAGAAGCGGTCTGCCGGAGGAATCCATCCGGGAAAGGGTAAGGGAGATGTATGTATAGGATTGCGGTGATAGGCGATTATGACAGTATCTATGGCTTTGCAACTTTAGGGCTGGATACATTCTCTGTCGATACCTATGAGGAGGCGGCCCGGCGGCTGCACCGTCTGACGTCCGGGAAGTACGGGATCATCTATATCACGGAAAAACTGGCGGCGCAGCTGAAGCATGAGATCGATAAATACAGGGAGCAGGTGATGCCTGCGATCATTCTGATTCCGGGAGTTTCCGGAAATACGGGAAAAGGAATCGAGGAAGTGAAGAAATCTGTGGAGCAGGCAGTTGGCTCCGACATATTATTTGGAAACTAGGAAAGTAGAGGTGATTCGTCCAAATGAGTACAGGTACAATTAAGAAAATTGCCGGGCCGCTGGTGATCGCTGAAGGGATGCGCGACGCGAATATGTTCGACGTGGTGCGCGTCAGCAGCCAGCGTCTGATCGGGGAGATCATCGAGATGCACGGTGACGAGGCGTCCGTACAGGTTTACGAGGAGACGTCCGGACTGCGCCCGGGCGAACCGGTGGTATCCATGGGAGTTCCCATGTCCGTAGAACTTGGCCCCGGCCTGATCACAAGCATTTACGACGGGATTCAGCGTCCGCTTGACGATATTATGGAGGTTTCGGGGAACAATCTGAAGCGCGGGGTGGAAGTCGCCTCCCTGAAGCGGGATAAGAAATGGGAGTTTGTCCCGACGGTCAAAGCCGGAGACGAAGTGGAGACTGGGGATGTGCTGGGGACGGTGCAGGAGACGATCGTCGTGCAGCACAAAATTATGGTTCCTTACGGGATCAAAGGCACCGTGAAATCGATTCAGGCCGGCAAATATACGGTGGAGGAAACGGTAGCGGTGATCGAGACGGAAGACGGAGACCGGGAACTGACGATGATGCAGAGATGGCCGGTGAGACGCGGCCGTCCCTATGTGAAGAAGCTGCCGCCGGAGATGCCTCTGGTAACCGGTCAGAGGGTGATAGATACCTTCTTCCCGATCGCCAAGGGCGGTGTGGCTGCGGTTCCGGGACCGTTCGGAAGCGGAAAGACGGTCATCCAGCACCAGCTTGCGAAGTGGGCGGAGGCAGATATTGTCGTATATATCGGATGCGGTGAGCGCGGGAATGAGATGACGGACGTTCTGAACGAATTTCCGGAGCTGAAGGATCCAAAGACAGGGGAATCCCTGATGGAACGGACGGTTCTGATCGCGAATACGTCAGACATGCCGGTGGCGGCGCGCGAGGCGTCCATCTATACCGGCATCACGATTGCGGAGTATTTCCGTGATATGGGCTACTCCGTAGCACTGATGGCGGACTCGACGTCCCGGTGGGCGGAGGCGCTCCGCGAGATGTCCGGACGACTGGAGGAGATGCCCGGCGAGGAAGGCTACCCGGCCTATCTGGGAAGCCGGCTTGCGCAGTTCTACGAGAGAGCCGGACATGTGATCTCGCTTGGAAAAGACGGAAGAGAGGGCGCGCTGTCCGTGATCGGAGCGGTATCGCCTCCGGGCGGAGATATTTCCGAGCCGGTGTCTCAGGCGACGCTGCGTATCGTCAAAGTGTTCTGGGGACTGGATTCCGCGCTGGCATACAAGCGCCATTTCCCGGCGATCAACTGGCTGACCAGCTACTCTCTGTATCTGGACAATATGGAGAAGTGGTTTAATGAGGAGGTTGCGCCGGACTGGATGGAGAACCGTCAGAAGATGATGGCGCTGCTCCAGGAGGAAGCGGAGCTGGAAGAGATCGTAAAGATGGTCGGCATGGATGCGCTTTCGCCGTCCGACCGGCTGAAGATGGAGGCGGCGCGTTCGATCCGTGAAGACTATCTGCACCAGAACTCCTTCCACGAGATCGATACGTACACATCCCTCAGGAAGCAGTATCTGATGATGAAGCTGGTTATGGCCTTCTACGAAGCGTCCGTGGACGCCCTGGCCGAGGGAGCGCCGATGCAGGCATTGATCAGCATGGACGTGAGGGAACGGATCGGCCGTTACAAATATACGGTGGATATAGATATTGTAAAAGAATATGAGAAGATCATGAATGAGCTGCACACGGAGATCGCAGGCACATTCGGGAAGGAGGACTTCTGATTATGCCAAAGGAATATAGAACCATACAGGAAGTTGCCGGACCTTTGATGCTGGTGCGTGGTGTAGAGGGCGTCGCATACGATGAGCTGGGCGAGATCGAGCTTGCCAGCGGGGAGACGCGCCGCTGCAAGGTGCTGGAGGTCGATGGGAGCGACATTTTGGTACAGTTGTTTGAGAGCGCAACAGGAATTAATTTGAGCGACAGCAAGGTGCGTTTCCTGGGACGCAGCATGGAGCTGGGGGTATCCGGCGATATGCTGGGCCGTGTTTTTGACGGCTTGGGACGTCCTATTGATGACGGTCCGGAGATCCTTCCGGAGGAGAGAAAGGACATCAATGGTCTTCCGATGAATCCGGCTGCAAGAAGCTACCCGGAGGAATTCATCCAGACCGGCGTGTCCGCGATCGACGGACTGAACACCCTGGTCCGCGGACAGAAGCTGCCGATCTTCTCGGCGTCCGGCCTGCCGCACGCGAATCTGGCGGCTCAGATTGCGAGACAGGCGAAGGTGCGGGGAACCGACGAGAATTTCGCGGTGGTCTTTGCGGCGATGGGTATCACTTTCGAGGAATCCAATTTCTTTATAGAGTCCTTCAGGGAGACGGGAGCAATCGACAGAACCGTGCTGTTCATCAATCTGGCGAATGATCCGGCGATCGAGCGTATCTCCACGCCGAGGATGGCGCTGACTGCAGCGGAGTATCTGGCGTTTGAAAAAGACATGCACGTGCTGGTGATCCTCACGGACATCACGAACTACGCGGACGCGCTGCGTGAGGTGTCCGCGGCCAGAAAGGAAGTGCCGGGGCGCCGCGGATATCCGGGCTACATGTACACTGATCTTGCGTCCCTGTACGAACGTGCGGGACGGCAGAAGGGCAGGAAGGGGAGCATCACCATGATCCCGATCCTGACGATGCCCGAGGATGACAAGACCCATCCGATCCCGGATCTGACCGGATATATCACGGAAGGCCAGATCATCCTGAGCCGCGACCTGTACAGGAAGGGCATTCAGCCTCCGATCGACGTGCTGCCGTCCCTGTCGCGTCTGAAAGATAAGGGAATCGGGGAAGGGAAGACGAGAGCGGATCACTCCAACACCCTGAACCAGCTGTTTGCCGCGTATGCGCGCGGGAAAGACGCGAAGGAGCTGATGGTCATCCTCGGAGAGGCCGCGCTGACAGAGATCGACCTTCTGTATGCGAAATTTGCGGATGCGTTTGAGAAGGAGTACGTATCTCAGGGATACGGAACGGACCGCTCGATCGAGGAAACCCTCGAGATTGGCTGGAAACTTTTGTCCATGCTGCCGAGGAGCGAATTGAAACGTATCGACGATAAATTCCTGGATCTGTATTATGGGAAATGATCAATCGATTAAGGAGGACGACCGATGGCATCTACGCAGGTAACTCCTACCCGTATGGAGTTGACAAGATTGAAGAAGAAACTGGTGACAGCCACCAGGGGACATAAACTTCTGAAGGATAAGCGTGACGAACTGATGCGTCAGTTTATGGATCTGGTCCGTGAGAATATGGCGCTTCGCGAAAAAGTAGAAGCCGGTATTCACTCTGCGAATAAAAATTTCGTGATCGCCAGGGCGGGGATGGACGAGGCGACGCTGAACACGGCGCTGATGGCCCCGAAGCAGGAAGTCAGGCTGGAAGTGGGAGAAAAGAACGTCATGAGCGTAAATATTCCGGTTTTTGAGTCGAAGACCAGGACCGCCGACGCGAACGACATCTATTCCTACGGTTTTGCGTTTACGTCCAGCGATCTGGACGGCGCGGTGAAATCTCTGGCGGACATTCTGCCTGACATGCTCAAGCTTGCGGAGACGGAAAAGGCCTGCCAGCTGATGGCGGCGGAGATCGAAAAGACCAGACGACGTGTCAACGCGCTGGAACATGTGATCATTCCCGAAACGCAGTCGAGCATCAAGTATATCACGATGAAGCTGGACGAGAACGAGAGAAGTTCTCAGATCCGTCTGATGAAGGTGAAGGACATGATGCTGGAGGAGGCTCATCACTACGGAGAGAGGGCATAAGAAAATACGGGAAGGCGGATTCAACAAAACATTCCTGCCGCATATACTATCTTAGATACTTAATTATCCGGGAGTGTGTGCCGATGAACAACAAACTGCCTTACTACATGGCATATCCAATGCCTCTTCTGTACGACGACGAGCGGCTGGAACGCAGAGATTTTGAATATATGAAAAGCCTGTATCCGGATACGGCAAAGCGCCTGCTGCCCTATGTAGAGGAAGAGAGCGACCGCATGGAGTATGAGGGAAGCATGATGTACGACGAGTATCCGGATCAGCTTCAGCTGAGATTGATGGGAAACAGGATCTACGACCGGGCGCAGGAACAGGAGGAGAACCCGGGAGAATGGCTGAGGGATCTGATTCAGGTCATGCTGTACCAGGAGATTTATAAGAGACGGAGCGACCATAGAAAATATAAGAGGAAATTTTATTGATCGCTGATAAAAGAACAGAGCAACGAAAAGGGAAGTCTGGAGCAGACTCCCCTTTTGCTTTCTATTGATAGTTGCATGGAACTGTACGGTCATGGTATAATAATCAAGATAACTGCTGTATATTGCGTACACAGGAGGACGGAGAGTGTGAATAATATAATATTTATCGGGATGCCGGCGTCGGGCAAGAGTACGATCGGCGTTGTCGTGGCAAAACGATTGGGGTACGGATTTGTGGACACGGATCTGCTGATCCAGAAACAGGAAAAGGCTTTGTTGAAAGAAATCATTATGAAGAAGGGGAGAACAGGATTTCTTGAGATCGAAGACCGGGTAAACGCGAGTGTGGAGGCCGAACATACGGTGATTTCGCCGGGAGGAAGCGTTGTATACTGCGAAAATGCGATGAAGCATTATAAAGAGATCGGGACGATCGTATATTTACAGGTATCCTACGAGACAATAAGTAAAAGGATCAGAAATGCCCGGAACAGAGGCGTTGTGCTGCAGAAAGGCCAGACCCTGAAGGAACTGTACGAGGAGCGCAGGGGATTGTTTGAGAAGTATGCGGACATCACTGTCCGGGAGGAAGGTGCTTCATTGGAAGAAATGATTGGCAAGGTGATGGATGCGTTGGGGCTTGTCGATAAGAGCGCGGCTGTACTGTAGGAAATGTTACGGATTTTTTAAATAACTGTAAAAAATGTTTTACATTAAATGGAATTGTTGCTATAATATTCAAGGCGGGCATCATTACAGCAGAGAATGAATCTGAAAAAATAAAACCGAACAGTATTTGAGGTGCAGTATGGAACAGTATATTATAAAGGGTGGGAATCCGCTGGTCGGGGAAGTGGAGATCGGCGGAGCTAAGAACGCGGCGCTTGCAATCCTCGCGGCCGCGATTATGACGGATGAAACCGTATTGATTGATAATCTTCCGGATGTAAATGATATTAACGTATTGCTGGACGCGATTCGGGGGATCGGGGCAAGCGTACACCGCATCGATCGCCATTCCGTGAGGATCAATGGGAGAAGCATTACAAATTTTAATATAGAGTATGAGTGCATAAAGAAAATACGCGCGTCCTATTACCTGCTGGGCGCGATGCTGGGAAAATACAGGAAGGCGGAAGTGGCGCTTCCGGGGGGATGCAACATCGGAAGCCGGCCGATCGACCAGCACCTGAAAGGGTTCCGCGCCCTGGGAGCGGACGTGGATATCGAACACGGCAAGATTATAGCTGAAGCGGACCGGCTGACCGGAAAGCATATTTATTTTGACGTGGTAAGCGTCGGCGCGACCATCAACGTGATGATGGCGGCCTCCATGGCCGACGGGCTGACGATTATGGAAAATGTGGCGAAGGAACCGCATGTGGTTGACGTCGCGAACTTCCTGAACAGCATGGGCGCGAACATCAGGGGCGCAGGCACGGATGTGATCAAGATCCGGGGAGTGAAAAAGCTTCACAGAACGGAATATTCCGTGATTCCGGATCAGATTGAGGCGGGAACGTTTATGTTTGCCGCGGCGGCGACGAAGGGCGACGTCACTGTGATGAACGTGATCCCGAAGCATCTCGAGGCTACGATCGCCAAGCTTGTGGAGATCGGGTGCGAGGTGGAGGAATTCGACGACGCGGTGCGCGTGGTGTCAAAAGGAAGATTGAAAAGCACGCACGTAAAGACTCTTCCCTATCCGGGATTCCCGACGGATCTGCAGCCTCAGATCGGAGTCACCCTGGCTTTGGGCAGCGGGACAAGTATTATTACGGAGAGTATTTTTGAAAATCGATTTAAATATCTGGATGAACTGGCGAGGATGGGAAGCCGCGCAAGCGTAGAGGGGCATTCCGCGACCATCGAGGGCGTGAGCCGCCTGACAGGCGCGAGGATCAGCGCTCCGGATCTCAGAGCGGGAGCCGCGCTGTGCATTGCCGGACTTGCGGCGGACGGGATCACGATCGTGGACGATATTGTGTATATTCAGAGAGGATACGAACGGTTTGAGGAAAAACTGAAGAGTCTCGGAGCCGTGATGGAACGGATTTCGAGCGAAAAGGAAATTCGCAAATTCAGGCTGAAGGTTAGTTAACACGAAAGAGAGGATACTATGGAAAAAAGATTATTTACGTCGGAATCCGTGACGGAGGGACATCCGGATAAGATGTGCGACCAGATTTCCGACGCGATTCTGGATGCGCTGCTTGAGCAGGATCCGATGAGCCGCGTGGCGTGCGAGACGTTTACAACTACGGGAATGGTCACGGTGATGGGAGAAATCACTACAAACGCGTATGTGGATATTCAGAAGATTGTCCGGGATACCGTCCGGGAAATCGGATATACGCGCGGGAAATATGGATTTGACGCGGATACCTGCGGAGTGCTGACAGCGATCGACGAGCAGTCGGCGGACATTGCGCTGGGAGTAGATAAGGCGCTGGAAGTAAAGGAAAACCGGATGTCCGAGGAGGAGCTTGACGCCATTGGAGCGGGAGATCAGGGAATGATGTTCGGATATGCTTCCGATGAGACGGAGGAGTATATGCCCTATCCGGTGTCTTTGGCCCACAAGCTGGCAAAGAGGCTCGCAGAGGTGCGGAAGGATGGAACGTTAAAATATCTGAGACCGGATGGAAAGACCCAGGTCACGGTGGAGTATGATGAGAACGGAGTCCCGGCGAGGCTGGAGGCGGTTGTGCTGTCCACACAGCATGATCCGGACATAACGCAGGAGCAGATCCACAGGGATATCAAAGAATATGTATTTGACAGGATCCTGCCCGGGGATATGGTGGATGAACAGACGAAATTTTTCATCAATCCGACCGGACGTTTTGTGATCGGGGGGCCGCATGGAGACAGCGGGCTGACCGGGCGGAAGATCATCGTGGACACCTATGGCGGGATGGCAAGGCACGGCGGGGGCGCGTTTTCCGGAAAAGACTGTACTAAGGTGGATCGGTCTGCGGCGTACGCGGCGCGCTATGCGGCAAAGAATATTGTGGCGGCAGGGCTTGCAAACAAGTGCGAGATCCAGCTGTCCTATGCGATCGGGGTGGCTCATCCCACCTCCGTCATGATAGATACGTTCGGGACCGGAAAACTTCCGGATGAGAAACTGATTGAGATAATTCGCAGACATTTTGACCTGCGGCCTGCGGGAATTATCCGGATGCTGGATCTGAGACGTCCGATCTACAGGCAGACGGCGGCGTACGGACATTTTGGCCGCACGGATATCGAACTTCCGTGGGAGCGGCTGGATAAAGTGGAAGAGTTAAAACAGTATTTATAAGGATTCTAAGGGAAAGGTATGGGCGCTTTTGAAAAAGCGTCCTTTCTTGTAACATGCCGGGCGGAAATGACACGGTTGGAGGGGCGGAAAATGAAACTGAAAACACGCTTGACCATAGCGTTTGTTACGATCATCTCGCTGCAGACGATCATCGTTGGGGTCTTTATTGTCCTGATGGGGAGGTATCAGTTAAACGCGATAAAAGAGACTTACGGGATCCCGGACACATCGGTGCGGGAATTTGCCATTGACATCATGACGACGATCATATTTGTGCTTGTGCTGACGGCATTTCTCCTGATCATCTGGATCTATCGGGCGGTGATGCATTCGATTGAAAAACTGCAGATGGCGATGAAGAATATTAGGGAAGGCAATCTTGATTTTGAGATTATCAGCGATGAGGACGATGAACTGGGACGCCTGTGCCGGGATCTGGAGGAACTGAGAAAGAGGCTGAAGGACAACGCGGAAGAGAAGCTGGCTTTCGACAAGGAGAACAAGGAGCTGATCAGCAATATTTCCCATGACCTGAAGACTCCGGTGACGGCCATCAAAGGGTACGCGGAGGGAATTATGGACGGAGTCGCGGACACTCCGGAGAAAATGGAAAAATATATCCATACGATCTATAATAAAGCGAACGAGATGGATACGCTGATCAATGAGCTGACGCTGTACTCCAGGATCGATACGAACCGCATCCCCTATCATTTCGACACGGTTCTGGCGAACGAATATTTTGACGACTGTGCGAAAGACCTCGCGATGGAGCTGGAATCCAAGAATGTGGAATTCGGCTATTTTAATTACGTGGAGAGCGATGTGAGGATCATAGCGGACGCGGAGCAGATGAGGCGGGTGATCCATAACATCATCGACAATTCCATGAAATATATGGATAAGGCAAAGGCAAAGATCAATCTCAGGGTCAAGGACGCGGGGGACTTTATCCAGGTGGAGATCGAGGACAACGGGAAGGGGATTGCGGCAAAGGATCTGACGAATATTTTTGAACGCTTTTATCGAACCGACGCTTCCAGAAATTCATCGAAGGGCGGGAGCGGGATCGGACTTTCCATTGTAAAGAAGATCGTGGAGGAACACGGAGGAAAAATCTGGGCAAACAGCCGGGAAGGAAACGGAACGACGATGTGTTTTGTGCTTAGGAAATATCAGGAGGTACCGAATTATGAGTAGAATACTGATCGTGGAAGATGAAGAGGCCATTGCGGATCTGGAAAAGGACTATCTGGAGCTTTCGGGATTCGAGGTGGAGACGGCCAATGACGGAGAGAGCGGGCTTAGAAAGGCACTGGATGAGGATTATGATCTGATCATTCTGGATCTGATGCTCCCGGGAACCGACGGTTTTGAGATCTGCAGGCAGGTGCGCGGCCAGAAAAATACGCCGATCATTATGGTGTCGGCAAAGAAGGACGATATCGACAAAATCCGGGGACTCGGGCTTGGCGCGGATGATTATATGACGAAGCCGTTCAGCCCCGGGGAACTGGTGGCGAGGGTAAAAGCGCACCTTACGCGCTATGAGCGGCTGATCGGCAGCGCGGTTGAGAAAAATAAGGTGATCGAGATCCGCGGGATCAAGATCGATACGACCGCGAGACGGGTGTGGGTGAACGGGGTGGAAAAGAACTTTACGACGAAGGAATTTGATCTGCTTACCTTCCTTGCGGGGCATCCGAACCATGTGTATACCAAGGACGAACTGTTCAGCGAGATCTGGGATATGGAATCCATAGGGGATATTGCGACCGTAACGGTGCATATCAAGAAGATTCGGGAGAAGATTGAGATAGACACGTCCAATCCGCAGTATATCGAGACGATATGGGGCGTGGGCTACCGGTTTAAAGTGTAGATTGGTTCCACATCAGCCGGACGGCTGTCAAAACATATGAAAGAGAACGGGAGATCATCCGGGAAGGCAAAGGAAAAAAAGCAGCTATGAAAAGGAAGATGAAACAGATCAGATGGAATACGGTCAGACTTCTTGCCGCGGGATTTTTGGCGATCATCCTGCTGGGCGGCGTCCTTCTGTGGCTTCCTGTGTGCAACAGGGAACCGCTGTGTTTTTTTGACGCGCTTTTTACGGCTGTGTCGGCGGTGTGCGTGACCGGCCTTGTCACGATCACGCCCGCGGCGCAGTTTACGGCGGCCGGACAGGCGGTGCTTCTGATCCTGATCCAGATCGGCGGGCTGGGAGTAATCGCCTGTGTGACGTCCTTTTTCCTGATCCTGCGCCGGAAGATCACGCTTCAGGGGAGGGTTATCATTCAGGAATCCTATAATCTGGACGCGCCCGGAGGCATGGTGAGGTTCGTGCGGCAGGTGTTAAGGATGACGTTTTTCGTGGAGGGAGCCGGGGCGGCGCTGTATGCGCTGCGTTTTATCCCGGAATTCGGGCCGGTAAGAGGACTCTGGTATGCCATTTTTCACTCGGTGTCCGCGTTCTGCAACGCGGGGATCGATATTCTGGGACCGGACAGCTTTGCCGCGTATGCGGGCAGTCCGATCATCAATCTTACAACGATGCTCCTGATCGTTGCCGGCGGGCTTGGCTTCACGGTCTGGCAGGATATACTGGCCAACGCCAGGCGCGTCCACACCCTGCACCAGCCGAAGAAATGGTATTTCACAAGACTTTCCCTGCATTCGAGACTGGCGCTTCTGACGACGCTGATACTGATCGCGGCCGGGACGGCCGTCTTTCTGGCGGCGGAATGGCGCAACCCGGCGACTCTGGGGAAGATGGGGTTCGGGGAAAAGGTTATGGCGTCCCTGTTCCAGTCGGTGACAACCCGAACGGCTGGATTTGCTACGGTCCCGCAGAAGATGCTGCGCACGCAGTCGCGGCTTGCGGGCTGTATCCTGATGCTGGTCGGAGGTTCCCCGGGAGGGACGGCCGGAGGGATTAAGACGACTACGGTCGCCATGTTTGTCCTGGCCTGCGTCAGTGTTGTGAAGGGGCGGAGGGACGTGGAGTGTTTCGGGAAACGGATTTCGAACCGGAACATCCATACCGGACTGGCTGTGGTGATGGTGACATTTACGGTGCTTGCGGCGGGCGTTCTGGGGCTTGTGGTTCTGGAACCGGGGACGGAGCTGTCCAGGATCTTGTACGAGGCGGCCTCGGCCATCGGAACGGTGGGACTGACGGCGGATCTGACGCCGCAGCTTGGCAGGGCAAGCCAGGTGATTTTGATGATACTTATGTATATCGGCCGGATTGGCCCGGTTACGTTCGCCCTTTTATTTGGAGGAAAAGCGAGGGCGGAGGGCCAGAACCGGGAACTGCCTGAGCAGAGGATCATGGTGGGATAGAAGGGAGAAAAAATGAAAAAACAGTATGCGGTTTTGGGACTGGGAACATTTGGAACGAGCGTTGCCCTTACCCTGCAGTCGCTGGGCTGCGAGGTCATGGCAGTCGATCGATCAATGGAACGGGTGCAGAATATTGCTGATTCGGTATCGTATGCGATGTGCGCGGATATAGAAGCGCCGTCCGTCATGGATTCCCTCGGGGCGGGAAATCTGGATGGAGTGATCGTAGCGACGTCGGAGAATCTGGAATCCAGTATTATGGCCACGATGCTGGCGAAGGAGTCCGGGACGCCTTACGTGATGGCGAAAGCGCATAATGAACTCCATGCGGCAATTCTGCGGAAGCTCGGTGCGGATGCGGTGATCAATCCGGAGCAGGAGATGGGAGCGCGGATTGCTAAGAATCTGTTTGCGGCGGAGTTCACGGACTGGATCGCGCTGTCGCCGGATTACAGCGTGGCGGAAGTGCAGATCCCGAAGAAGTGGGTCGGAAAGACTCTGAAGGAACTGGACGCCAGGCGTATGCATGGGGTGAATGTCGTGGGGTATATGGAAGACGGGGAGGTAATTATGAATCCCGATCCCGCATGCCCGCTGAAGGAAAATATTATTTTGATCCTGATCGGAAAAAATGAGGATCTGGAACGGATGGAGAGGGGATAGACCATGATTACGAGTACATCCAATCCAAAGGTGAAACGTCTGGTAAATCTGCGAAAGAAGCGGAAGGCCAGGGATGAGGAGCAGGTTTTTCTGGCGGAGGGCCTGAGGATGTGCCGGGAAGCCCCGGCGCGGCTTCTGAGAGAAGTCTATATTTCGGAGGATTTCCTGCGCCGGGAGAGGAAGGCTGTGGACGAACTGCTGCGCGGCAAAGAGGTCCGGGCTGAGGTGTTGTCCGAGCATGTGTTCGCATATGCGGCCGATACAAAAACTCCGCAGGGGATCCTGTGCGTGGTCAGTCGTCGAAAGCCGTCTGAAGCGGACAAAATCCGGGAACTGTGCGGCGGGGAAGCCGGCAAAAGCCCTCTGATCCTCGTACTGGACAATCTGCAGGATCCGGGGAATGTGGGAACGATCGTGCGGACCGCGGAGGCGGCCGGGGCGACGGGGATTCTTATGAGCGGGGACTGTGTGGATATTTATAATCCGAAGACGGTCCGGTCCACCATGGGTTCCATTTACCGGATGCCTTTCAGATATGCGGATGATCTGCCGTATGCGGTGCAAAGACTGAAGGATATGGGCGTGCGGATCTATGCGGCTCACCTGGAAGGCCGCGGCGATTACGATGCGGAGAATTACACAGGCGGGACGGCTTTTCTGATCGGGAACGAGGGGAATGGACTGCGAGAGGAGGTCGCCGCTCTTGCGGACTGCCGCGTCAGAATCCCGATGGAAGGACAGGTGGAGTCCCTGAACGCCGCCGTTGCGGCCGCGGCGCTGATGTTTGAGGCCGGAAGGCAGAGAAGGGCCGCAAAAAGACGTTGTATGAGCGGCGCAAGTATAGTAAAATAAAAAACGAGAACACTAAGCGAAGGAAGGAGAGGTGTTTATGAAACCGATGTATTGGCTGATTGCGTTCATTGTGCTGCTGGTGATCGAAATTATCACGATGGGACTTACGACGATCTGGTTCGCGGGCGGAGCGTTGGTTGCATTTGTCATGGGGCTTCTTGGATTTGATCTCGTGATACAGGTAATCGCCTTTCTGGCAGTGTCGGTGCTTCTTCTGATACTGACAAGACCGCTGGCTGTGAAATATTTCAACCGGGAATGCCAGAAGACGAACGCGGAGAGTCTGATCGGCAAGCAGGCGCTGGTGCTTGAGGATGTGGATACGCTCCATTCCAGCGGCCGGGTGGAAGTGAACGGACAGGAGTGGTCGGCAAAGACGGAGGATCCCGAGGAGATCATCAGAAAAAATGAAGTGGTTACGATTGAGGGAATTCAGGGAGTAAAGCTGATTGTAAAGTCAAGGAAGGAGAAAGCATGATGGATTTTGGTATAAGTTTGTTTCAGATTATTGGTATCTTATTGGTCATCCTGGTGATTTTGATCCTGATATCCTGCGTAAAGATCGTCCCGCAGGCGAAAGCGGTTGTGGTCGAGCGGCTGGGCGCGTACCGGGCAACCTGGAGTGTGGGCCTGCATTTCAAAGTCCCGATCATTGACCGTGTGGCAAAGAGAATTGATCTGAAGGAGCAGGTGGTGGATTTCGCACCGCAGCCGGTGATCACCAAAGATAACGTAACGATGAGGATCGATACGGTTGTATTCTATCAGATCACGGATCCGAAGATGTTCTGTTATGGAGTGGCAAATCCGATCATGGCGATCGAGAACCTGACGGCGACGACGCTTCGAAACATCATCGGCGATCTGGAACTGGATCAGACCCTGACTTCCAGAGAGACGATTAACACGAAGATGCGCGCGACGCTGGACGTTGCGACGGATCCGTGGGGAATTAAGGTCAACCGTGTGGAACTGAAAAATATCATTCCGCCGGCGGCGATCCAGGAAGCGATGGAGAAGCAGATGCGGGCGGAGCGTGAACGCCGCGAGGCGATCCTGCGCGCGGAAGGTGAGAAGAAATCCACGATCCTTGTAGCGGAAGGAAAGAAAGAGTCTGTAATCCTGGATGCGGAGGCGGAGAAACGCGCCGCGATCCTGCGCGCGGAGGCGCAGAAGGAAGCAAAGATCCGCGAGGCGGAGGGCGAGTCCGAAGCGATCCGGAAGGTGCAGCAGGCGAATGCGGACGGTATCCGTTTCCTGAGAGAGGCGGGAGCGGACGAGGCCGTGCTTACGATCAAGAGCCTGGAGGCATTTGAGAGAGCGGCCGACGGGAAGGCGACGAAGATCATTATTCCTTCCGAAATTCAGGGCATCGCAGGTCTTGCGAAGTCCGTCGTAGAGATCGCCTCCGGGGAGAAAACGGAAGTAAAATAGTGTGAATCAGCCTGCTTCAGCGATTTCTTCTGTTGAAGAAAGAGAAAAAGCATGGTATGATGGGAAGAAATTGAAATATGATACAGAGCGCCGGGATGCCTGAATCCATATTCGGGCATTTTCGGTTGGCAAGAGAGATAAGGAAGGATTTTGACATGGATTTAAAGGGACGTAATTTTCTGAAACTGATGGATCTGACGCCGGAGGAGATCCTCGGACTGGTCGATCTGGCGAAGGATTTGAAGGAGAAGCGGAAGAAAGGGATCAAGGGAGAGAGCCTGAAAGGCAAGAATATCGCGCTGATCTTTGAAAAGCCGTCTACCAGAACGCGCTGCGCGTTTACGATCGGAGCGCAGGACGAGGGCGGCACCGCTACATATCTGGCAGGCTCCGAACTGCAGCTTGGATACAAGGAGAGCATCGAGGATACTGCCCGCGTGCTTGGGCGCATGTTTGACGGGATAGAATTCCGGGGATTCGATCATTCGTTTGTGGAGGCGCTGGCCAGGTACAGCGGCGTTCCGGTCTGGAACGGATTGACGGATCAATGGCATCCGACGCAGGTATTGGCGACCTTCCTGACGCTGAAAGAGCATTTCGGCTATCTGAAGGGATTGAAGGTGGTATATCTCGGGGACGGGAGGAACAACGTTGCGAACAGCCTGCTCGTGGGTTGCTCCAAAGTAGGCGTGAACTTCGCGATCGCGGCTCCGAAGAGCCTCTGGCCGGACGAAAAGCTGGTGGAGACCTGCAGAGAGTACGCGAAAGCGGCGGGTTCCACGGTTACGGTCACCGACGGGCTTGATATCGTGGAGGGAGCGGACATGCTCTATACAGACGTATGGGTCTCCATGGGAGAGGAAAAGAAGGAGCAGGAGCGCGTCAAACTGGCGCTGCCTTATCAGGTGAATACGGAACTGATGAAGCGAACAGGAAAAGATACCACGATCTTCTCGCACTGTCTGCCCGCGAATAAGGGCAAGGAAGTAACCGAGGAAGTCTTTGAGAGCGAGGCGTCCGTGGTATTCGACGAGGCGGAGAACCGTCTGCACACGATCAAAGCGGTAATGGTTGCGACGCTGGGAAATTGATGGAGCGTTATGAAGACAGAGATTTTAGAGATCCTTCGAAACAGCGAAGGATATGTTTCCGGACAGCAGTTGTGCGAGAAATTTCAGGTTTCCAGAACTGCCGTCTGGAAAGTGATCGAACAGTTAAAAGAGGAAGGATATCAGATAGAGGCGATTCGCAATAAAGGGTATCATCTGAAGGAAAGTCCGGATATTTTATCGTCGGCGAACCTGGAGAGCATGATGCGGACTGCGTGGGCAGGGCGAAGCGTCCTTTCTTTTGATACCGTGGATTCTACGAATATCCAGGCAAAGAAATTGGGCGAGAAGGACGGAGCGCACGGACTTCTGGTCGTGGCGGAGAGCCAGACGGCCGGAAAAGGGCGCAGGGGACGGAACTGGCAGTCCCCGCCGGGGAACAGTATTTACATGTCGATCCTCTTAAGACCCCGGATCGCGCCGAACAAGGCTCCGATGCTGACGCTGGTTATGGCGCAGAGCGCGGCGGAGGCCGTGCGGGAAGTTGCCGGAGCGGATGTGGGGATCAAATGGCCGAACGATCTGGTATTGAATAAAAAAAAGGTCTGCGGCATTTTGACGGAGATGAGTGCGGAGGTCGATTATATTCATTACGTGGTAATTGGGATTGGCATCAATGTAAATGAAGAGTCTTTTCCGGAAGAGATCAGCCGGACGGCGACTTCCCTTCGCATAGAGAGCGGACGAAAATACCGCAGAGCGGAATTGATTGCGGCGCTGATGCAGCGCTTTGAGGAAAATTATGAGATGTTTATGAGAACGGAGGATCTGTCAGGGATCCGCCAGTCTTATAACAGCCTGCTTGTCAACCGGGGCTGCGGCGTGCGCGTGCTGGAACCGGGGAAGGAATATGACGGCCGCGCGCTGGGAATCCGGGACACGGGGGAACTTCTGGTTCAAAAACCAGACGGAACCGTGGCGGAGGTGTATGCCGGAGAGGTGTCGGTAAGGGGAATATATGGATATGTATGATGAAAAAATTGTGCTCTGCGGGGCAAATTCCTATGAGAGAAAATATTATTTAAATCCGGATTTTGAACATCTGCCGTCCCATGTGAAGGATGAATTAAAGATTTTGTGCGTGCTGTACGTGAATGATGTGGGCGGGATTTTGACACTGGTGTTCGAGGAAAACGGAGAACTTTGCTTCGAGGTGACGTCCAAAGAGGGGGACCCCATGTTTGACGATATCGGCAGTCAGCTGAAGATCAAACAGATACAGCGGGAAAAACAGGAACTTCTGGAGGCTTTGCAGATGTATTACAGAGTCTTCTTTTTGGAAGAAATGCCGGAGGGAGAATAGAGATGCTTTTGGCGATTGATGTTGGAAATACGAATATTACACTGGGAATTTTTAAGGGCGATACGCTGGAGGGAAAATTCCGCATGACGGCAAAACAGCCGCGCACATCGGATGAATACGGGATTGCCCTCAGGGATCTGATCCGGAATCAGGGAAAGGATCCGAAGGAGGTGGACGCGGTTATTATCGCTTCCGTTGTGCCGGATATTATGCATTCCTTAAGCAGCGCGATCATCAAATATTTGGGACACAAACCGATCATTGTGTCGGCCGGGATTAAGACGGGGATCAGGGTGGCCACCGAGAATCCCAGACAGACCGGACCGGACCGTATCGTTGACGCCGTGGCGGCATATTATCTGTATGGTGGCCCGGTTATTGTAGTGGATTTTGGAACGGCGACAACATACGACCTGGTTGAGCCGGACGGCACATTCGGAATCGGAGTGACTGCTCCGGGAATCCGTACCTCCGCCCGCGCTCTGTGGAGCGGGGCCGCGATGCTGCCGGAGGTTGAGATCCGAAAGCCGCCGTCCATTCTGGCCAGAGAGACTGTGTCGAGCATGCAGGCGGGACTGGTGTACGGTTATATCGGACAGACGGAATACATTATCAGCAGGTTAAAAAAGGAGTCCGGCTATACGGACGCCAGGGTCGTGGCGACCGGAGGCCTGGGCAATATTCTGGCGGATGAGACGGACAGTATTGATATCTACAATCCGATCCTCACTCTGGAGGGGTTGAGACTGATATACGAGAAGAATAAAAGAGGGATATCGAGATGAACATTGGGAATGTGAATGTAGAACATCCATATATTCTCGCGCCGATGGCAGGGGTTACGGACCTGCCATTTCGTTTGCTCTGCAAGGAGCAGGGGGCGGGCCTTCTGTGCATGGAGATGGTGAGTGCGAAGGCGCTTCAGTATCGCAACAAAAATACGGCGAAACTCCTTGCGATCCATCCCGAAGAGTATCCGGTGTCGCTGCAGCTTTTCGGGTCGGATCCGGAGGTCATAAGCGAACAGGCAAAACGCATCGAGGAGCTTCCCTTTCAGATCCTGGACTTGAACATGGGCTGTCCGGTCCCGAAGGTGGTGAAGAACGGCGAGGGTTCCGCTCTGATGAGGGATCCAAAGAAAGTTTATGACATTGTATATAAAACCGCGAGGGCGATACAAAAGCCGGTTACGGTGAAGATGCGCAAAGGATTCGACGAGGAACATATCAACGCCGTGGAAATCGCGAAAGCGGTCGAGGACGCCGGAGGCGCGGCGGTTGCGGTGCATGGAAGGACGAGGGAACAGTACTATTCCGGGAAAGCGGACTGGGAGATTATCCGCCGGGTGAAGGAGGCGGTCTCCATTCCGGTGATCGGGAACGGGGACGTGACGTCCGGCGAATCAGCGGAGGCCATGAGGCGGGAGACGGGATGCGACGGAGTTATGATCGGAAGAGGCGCGCAGGGGAATCCTTGGATCTTTCGGGAACTGATCGAGTACGCACGGACGGGAAAAGAACCGAAAAGGCCGGATCGCTTCGAGATCTGCCGGACGATACTTCGGCATATGCGCCTGCAGATAGAATGGAAGGGAGAGTACTCCGGGATCCGAGAAATGAGAAAGCATGTGGCATGGTATCTGAAGGGAATGCCGGGGGCGGCGAAGCTGAGGGACGCCGTCAATCAGGTAGAGAGTGAAAAAGAACTGGAAGAGCTGCTGGAAAAAATTTTAAAGTAAAAAATCAAAGATCGTGGGTATACTTTATCGTGCGAAGCGGCCGGAGGCGGAGAGGGAAAAGATGTTGACACTTCACGCTGATTTATGTATAATAATGAAATTGTGAAAGTATCTTTAAGGGAAGGAATTTACAAGGGAAATCCCTTGTGGAAATAGAGACAGAACAAAATTAATAAGAGGAGATGGAAGGGTATGGAAGAAAAGAAAACGATTCTGACGTATGCGGGCCTGAAGTCATTGGAAGAGGAACTGGAAAACTTAAAAGTTGTCAGAAGGAAAGAGGTAGCGAAAAAAATTAAGGAAGCCAGAGAGCAGGGAGATCTGTCGGAAAACGCGGAGTATGACGCTGCGAAAGACGAGCAGCGCGACATTGAAGCCAGAATTGAAGAGCTGGAGAAAATTCTGAAAAATGTGGAGGTAGTCGTAGAAGACGAGATCAACCTCGATAAAATAAGCGTAGGATGCACGGTGACCGTGTACGATGTGGAATTTGATGAAGAGATTGATTTTAAAATCGTCGGTTCTACGGAGGCAAACAGCCTGAAAGGTAAAATTTCTAACGAATCGCCGGTTGGAAAGGCGCTGCTTGGCCGTGAAGCAGGGGATACAGTCACGGTAGAGACGCAGGCGGGAGAAATCGTATATAAAGTGTTAAAAATTGAACGTTCGATATAAGAGATAGGAGTGTAGAGAAGTGTCTGAACAGCAGAAAAACGTACAGGAACCAGATTTAAACCAGCTGCGGAAGGTGCGCCGCACGAAGCTGGCCGAACTCCAGGCAGGCGGAAAAGATCCATTTCAGATTATGAAATATGATGTAAGCAGCCACGCGATGGATATCAAGGAAAACTTTGAAGAGATGGAAGGAAAGCATGTGTCTGTGGCAGGCCGCATCATGCAGAAGCGCGTAATGGGAAAGGCTTCCTTCTGCAACGTGCTGGATCAGTCCGGGAATATTCAGTCGTATGTCGCCAGGGACAGCATCGGCGAGGAATCCTACAGGGATTTTAAGAAAATGGATATCGGCGATATTGTGGGGATCGAGGGGGAAGTATTCAAGACGAAGACCGGAGAGATCTCGATCCACGCTTCCGCGGTGACTCTGCTGTCAAAAAGCCTGCAGATCCTTCCGGAGAAGTTTCATGGGCTGACGAATACGGACATTCGTTACCGTCAGAGATATGTGGATCTGATCATGAACCCGGAAGTCAGGGATACGTTTGTCAAGCGTTCTCATATTATCAGCGCGATCCGGCGGTATCTGGACGGACAGGGGTTCCTGGAAGTGGAGACGCCTATGCTGGTGAGCAACGCGGGCGGCGCTGCGGCGCGGCCGTTTGAAACCCATTTTAATGCTCTGGGGGAGGACTTTAAGCTCCGGATCTCACTGGAACTGTATTTGAAACGGCTGATCGTAGGCGGGCTGGAACGGGTATACGAGATTGGACGCGTATTCCGGAACGAGGGTCTGGATACCCGGCATAACCCGGAGTTTACGCTGATGGAGCTGTATCAGGCATATACGGATTACTACGGTATGATGGATCTGACGGAGAACCTGTACCGCCATGTGGCGCAGGAAGTTCTCGGAACTACCACTATCACTTACAATGGCGTGGAGATGGATCTCGGGAAACCGTTTGAGAGGATTACGATGGTAGACGCCGTTAAGAAGTATGCGGGTGTGGATTTTAACGACATTCACACCACGGAAGAGGCACGGAAGGCGGCAGACGAGCATCATATAGAGTATGAGGACCGACACAGGAAGGGCGATATCCTGAGCCTGTTCTTCGAGGAATTTGCGGAGGAACACCTGATCCAGCCGACGTTCGTCATGGATCACCCGATCGAGATCTCCCCGCTTACGAAGAAGAAACCGGAGAATCCGGAGTACGTGGAGCGCTTTGAGTTCTTTATGAACGGCTGGGAGATGGCGAACGCCTACTCCGAGCTGAACGATCCGATCGATCAGAGGGAGCGCTTCAAGGCGCAGGAGGCACTGCTGGCGCAGGGCGATGAGGAGGCAAATACCACGGATGAGGATTTCCTGAACGCGCTGGAGATCGGGATGCCGCCGACAGGGGGCATCGGATTCGGAATCGACCGGATGTGTATGCTTCTGACGGACTCGGCTGCGATCCGGGATGTATTATTGTTTCCGACGATGCGGATAATGGATTAAAAAATCCCCATTTTATGCCGGTTCCGAGGCTCGTGGCTGATACTTCGACACCAATCTGACACCAAACGATGCAGGAATGAAAACAGAATAATGGAAGCGGTATAGTAATCCGACGAACAAGAGCACCAACAGGTTATGTTTTATCTGCTGGGGCTCTTATTTTTGATAATGAATATTGAAACTGTTTCAAAGTTTGTGTAAACTCAAAAAACTGACATAAGATTTGTGATAAGTTACCAGAGGGCAGAGCCATTTTTTCAGGTCCCGCCCTCTGTTTGTATTATAACGCCAGTTTTGGGCATGTCAAGCAGAACTGCCTCTGTGGCAGCCCTTCCCCGGCTTATAATCAGGAAAGCCGTTCTTCAAAATAGATTTCCAGCTGAGAGTGGATCTGCCCCCAGTCCTGTCGATGGCCAGTCCATTTCTTTGTGATGTCTATCATCGCCAGATACAGCATTTTCAGCAGACTCTCGTCTGTCGGGAAGACCGTCTTTGGTTGCCGCCTGTTGCAGGGACAGTTCCGGATGCTCTTTTTTATAACGGACAGCATCCTCTTTAAACTGTTGGGTAAATGGTGTGCCTTTTGCCATGACCTTATTCCTCCATTCCGTTTTCATAATAACTGATTTTTTAGCCTGCAAATAAAAAGTCAAGGCTAAATTAAAGAAAATTGAAAATTTTATATAGGTTGAAAATTGGGTATCAAAAT
>CANRMH010000015.1 GCA_947631695.1 uncultured Lachnospiraceae bacterium
GGACATAAGGCCGGAGATTTTGCGTCAAAGTACACGGTGGAGATCCTGAAGAAAGAGCTGGGACAGTGTACGGAAGGGGAACCGCAGAAGATTCTGGAAAAGATTATAAAGACTGCAAACAAAAAGCTTATAGAGGCCGCGTCTCAGGATGTGAAGCTGGAAGGAATGGGGACTACTCTGGTAGCCGCGACCGTGATTGACAGCACGATCTATTTTGCAAATATCGGCGACAGCCGCCTTTATCTGATCAGCGACGGGATCAGACAGCTGTCGAAGGATCATTCGCTGGTGGAGGAAATGGTGAGACTGGGAGGGATCAAGGCGGAAGAGGCCAGGAATCACCCGGATAAAAATATCATTACGAGAGCGATGGGGGTGAAGGAAGAGGCGGAAGCCGATTATTATGAGTACCGTGTGAAAAGGGGAGACATTATTTTAATGTGCACGGACGGTTTAAGCAATATGGTAGAGGATGAAGACATGTTCGGGCTGGTCAGAGGATCCCGGGACATCGTGGAGGCGGTGCATCTGCTGATCGATAAAGCGAACAGCAACGGCGGACGCGACAATATCGGAGTCGTGCTGGCAGAACCTGTTGAGGATGAGGTGAGTATATGGTAAAAGACGGTATTTTTTTAGGAAAAAGATATGAGGTGATAAGCAAGATCGGAGCAGGCGGTATGGCGGACGTGTACAAGGGGAAGGATCATAAGCTGAACCGCTATGTCGCGATCAAAGTCCTGAAGAAGGAATTTAAGGAGGACGAGGTCTTTGTGCGGAAATTCCGCTCGGAGGCTCAGGCTGCGGCCGGCCTTCTGCATCCGAACATTGTGAATGTATATGACGTGGGGGAAGACCGCGGATTATACTATATGGTTATGGAACTTGTGGAGGGAATCACCTTAAAGGAATACATTGAAAAGAAGAAGCGGCTTTCCCCGAAGGAAGTGATCAGCATCGCGATCCAGATGTGCAATGGGATCGAGGCGGCGCACAATCATCATATCGTACACAGGGATATTAAACCGCAGAATATCATTATTTCCCGGGATGGCAAAGTGAAAGTCACCGATTTCGGAATTGCAAGGATGGCCTCGTCCAATACCATCAATACGGCCGCGATGGGATCGGTACATTACACTTCTCCGGAACAGGCCAGGGGAGGATATGTGGACGCCAAGAGCGACATTTACTCTCTGGGCATCACAATGTACGAGATGGCGACGGGACAGGTTCCGTTTAACGGAAATTCCACGGTGGAGGTGGCGATCAAGCATCTGCAGGAGGAGATCACTCCGCCTTCCAGACTGGTTCCGAAAATCCCCCGTAGCCTGGAACAGATCATTTTAAAATGCACTCAGAAGAGTTCGGAGAGAAGATATGAAAATGTCGGAGAACTGATTCAGGATCTGAAACATGCCCTGGTAGATCCTCAGGGAGATTTCGTGGTGATCGAGCCTCAGCAGAACGGCGGCACCATTATCATCACCGAGGATGAACTGGACAATATCCGCGATACCTATGGGGATGACGATGACAGCGGGGACTATGACGACGAGGACGACGACGGGTATGAGGACGACGATGACGAAGATCCGGACGAAGGCGATGTGAATTCAGGGATGAGTAAAGTGATTAAGATATTCACTATCGTTGCGGCGATCATCGTTCTTCTTGTGCTGGCCCTGGTTGTGGGAAGGGTCGCGGGAATCTTTCAGACCAGCCAGAAGGTGGTTCAGGATCAGGACGAGGACGAGGAAGAAGCGAAAGTGCCGTCGGTGACGGGCAAGACGAAGGAGGAGGCCATTGAACTTCTGAAGGAGAGAGGACTCGGCTACAAGATCGCGGCTGAGGAGGAATCCGAGAAATATGAGGCGGGTTATGTGATCCGCCAGGGGACGGAAGCCGGAACGAAAGTCAAAAAGCATACGCAGATCGAGCTGGTGATCAGTTCCAGGCTGGTGGAAGAAGAGATAGCGGTTCCCGATGTATTTGGAATGGATGAAAATAAAGCGCAGAGGGAACTGGAACGGGCTGGCTTCCGCAACGTTGTGTCGGAAGCGGTTTACAGCGAGTATGAGCAGGGAACGGTGCTTGGGACCAGCCCTACGGCGAGAACCAAAGTGAGCAAGGATACGCAGATCAAGATGCGGGTGAGCAAGGGAGAACAGAAGATATCTGTGCCGAACGTTAAAGGAAGGACGGAGAACGATGCGAAGAGCGTGATCAAGAACGCGGGACTGGTCATGGGATCCGTTACCACAGATTACAGCGACAGCGTTGCGGAGGGACTCGTAATCTCCCAGACGCCGGACAGCGGCCAAAAGGTATCGCCAGACACGAGCGTCAGCATCGTAGTGAGCCTCGGAAAGAAGGTTGAGCAGAACATACCCGTGCCGAACGTTATCGGGGCGTCCGAGAGCAGCGCAAGGAAGATGCTTACCGACGCGGGGCTTGCGCCGGATGTTACCATTGATTACAGCGATTCCGTACCGGCCGGATGCGTCATCAGCTGCAATCCGGGCGTGGGCAGCAGTGTGGCTCCCGGTTCCAGGGTGACGCTGGTAGTGAGTATAGGACCGGAGCAAAGCGGAGAACCCGACGCCGGTACGCAGACCGGAGAATAACAGTTGTATGCAGGGAAAGATAGTAAAAGGAATTGCCGGATTCTACTACGTTTACGTAGCAGAATTCGGTATTTACGAATGTAAGGCAAAAGGAATATTCCGAAAGGAAAAGAAGAAGCCCCTCGTGGGGGACTCTGTCAGGATCGATGTCTTAAACGAATCGGAAAAAGAGGGAAACATCACGGAGATCCTGCCCAGGAAGAACGAACTGATCCGGCCGGCCGCGGCCAATGTGGACCAGGCGCTCGTAGTGTTTGCGGTTCGGAAACCGGAACCGCATTTTCAGCTGCTGGACAGGTTCCTGGTGATGATGAAAAAAAAGGACGTGCCGGTCATCCTGTGCTTTAATAAAAAAGATAACGCAGGAGAGCATGATATAGAGAACCTCAGGGAGATCTATCAGAATTGCGGCTGCGAGATCCTTTTTACCAGCGCGCGCCGAAGAGAACATATCGACGAGATCGCAAAGAGAATAAAGGGGAAGACGACGGTGCTGGCCGGTCCGTCCGGAGTAGGGAAATCCTCCCTGATCAATCTTCTCCAGTCCGATGTGAGGATGGAGACAGGAGCGGTCAGCCGCAAGATCGACCGGGGCAGGCATACGACCCGGCACTGCGAGCTGATCATGACAGACGAAAATTCATATATCATGGATACTCCCGGTTTTACATCTCTGTTTGCCGAAGATATGGAGAAAGAGGAACTGCAGTATTATTTTCCTGAATTTCATTCCTATATCGGACGCTGCAGGTACAACGGCTGCAGCCACATCCATGAACCGGACTGCGCCGTGAAATCGGCTGTGGAACAAGGGAAAATTCACAGGAGCAGATACCGGAGTTATCTGGATCTGTATGAAGAATTACAGAGAAAAAGGAGGTATTAGCTGTGAAAAACATACTTTCACCATCTATTTTGGCGGCTGATTTTGCAGATCTGGGGAGACAGATCAGGCAGACGCAGGAGAACGGAGCGGAGTACCTGCATTTTGACGTCATGGACGGAATGTTTGTCCCCAGCATTTCGTTTGGCATGCCGGTGCTGGAGTCTGTCCGGAAAGTGACGGATCAGGTTCTGGATGTGCATCTGATGGTTGAGGAACCGATCCGGTACATAGATACGTTCCGGAAGAAGGGGGCGGACATCATCACGGTGCATCTGGAAGCCTGCAAGGACGTGAAAGCGACGCTGGAAGCGATTCATGCCGGCGGAGCAGGGTGCGGGATCGCAATCAGTCCGGATACTCCTGTGGAATCGGTGCGGCCCTGGCTTCCCGAAGTGGATATGGTCCTCGTGATGAGCGTGTATCCCGGATTCGGAGGACAGAAATTCATTCCGGAAACGCTGGATCGGGTGCGCAGGGTGCGCAAGATGATCGCTGAGACCGGACGGGAGATCGACGTTCAGGTAGACGGGGGAGTATATATCAAAAATGTAGAGGAAATCCTTCAGGCCGGGGTGAATGTGATCGTAGCGGGATCTGCTGTTTTTGGAGGCGATCCGGCGAAGAACACGGTGGATTTTATGGAGATATTGAAGCGGAATGAATAACAGGGCGATCATTGTCAGCGGAGGAGCTGCGGAGGAAGGACTGATCAGGGATACGGTCCGTGAACAGGAAGGCTGCTGTGTCATCGGAGCGGATAAAGGGGTGGAATCTCTGTATCGATGCGGGATCCGGCCCCATTATATCGTGGGAGATTTTGACAGCCTGCCGAAGGAGATCCTGGATTATTACAAAAATGAAACCAGCGTACCCGTTCGCGAGTATCTGCCCGTAAAGGACGCTTCCGACACGGAGATTGCGGTGCGTCTTGCCATGACGCTCGGATGCGGGAAAATGACGATCCTGGGAGCGACCGGAGGACGTATCGATCATCTTTGGGCGAACGTGCAGACGCTTCTGATCCCTTTTCGCGGCGGGGTGGACGCGGTGATCCTGGATGCTCAGAACCGTATCCGCCTGATCGGAGGGGAGACTCGTCTGAGAAGATCGGATGCGTTCGGCCCGTATTTTTCCGTTTTCCCATTGGGAGGAGAGGTGCGTGATCTTAGCATCACAGGCGCAAAATATCCGCTGGAACACCATACGCTCACCGCATACGGCAGCCTGTGCGTCAGCAACGAGTATGAAGATGAGGAAGTGACGATCCGTTTCCCGGAGGGGGTAGTCATCTTAATGGAGACCCGGGACCGTATGGATAATATATCAGAAAAATAGCACTGGCACATCGTCCTCAATACGGTAGACTAATATTGTCTGCAGTATTGTCGGGTGCGGCGGCTGGTGCATGAGTGTTGCAGCTATGGCTGCGGGAACTATATCGCTCTGGACGATGACGAGGAATGTGTCTGTGTCCAGAGCATTTCTTATTCCCTTGCTGTACCGCTGGTCCGGGCCGCCGTCCTGCTCTCCTGAACAGAGAACTGGAAACGGCCCTGCTTGATTGGCCGGATGCCAGAATCAGTTCGTCTATAATCATATTACAATATTCTCTTCGTCAAACACCAATTGTACGTCTCGAAATAGGCTCTCTCTCCTATCACCTATCACAATGTTTTCGAAAATACTTGAAATTTCCCGGGGGGGGGTATAATGGAAATCGGGCTAGTAAAAATAGGTGAAAAGAGGCTGCTTATGAGACGTTACCGAAGAAAAAGACCGAGCCGTACCCTGGGGCAGATTTTCTCCCTGGTACAGCTGGCGTTATCTTTTCTTTTTATTATTCTTTTGATTTTTGGCGGGATGACGCCGACGAAGTATATCGGTGGATTCATCGTTGTGGCTGTACTTCTGTTTTGTTTTACTTTTTCGTTCCAGTTTTTTAAACAGAGGAAGATAAATCTGATCGGGATGTATTTAAGCCTTTTTCTTATGCTTATAATCTCTATTGGTATTTTTATGTATATGAAGGCGGACCATGCGCTGTCGGAAGTAAGCGACGCCGCATGTAAGGTCGACAATATGATTGTAGTGGTACGGGAAGACGATCCGGCGCAGGAACTGGAGGATGCGGCGGATTACCGGTTCGGCCGGCAGACGTCCATGGATCAGGAAAATACCGGACGTATGATAGAAAACATAGAAAAAGCTCTGGGGCAGGAGAGCCTGTACCTTGCGGACTATGATACTGTGCAGAACGAAGCGCAGGCGCTTCTTGACGAAGAGATTGACGCGGCGATATATAACGAGGCCTATACGCCGATCATAGAGGAATTTATCGAAGACTATCCTTCTAAGGTCCGCATTCTGTACCGGTATGAGATCCTGACAGAAATAAAGCAGGAAGCTGAGAGAATAAAGGATGTAGAGGAACCTTTTAACGTATATATCAGCGGGATCGACGTATCAGGGTCTATCACCGCAAACAGCAGAAGCGATGTAAATATCATTATGACCGTGAATCCGAATACGAAACGTATATTGCTGACGACAACGCCCAGGGATTACTACGTTTCCATTCCCGGCATATCGGGCGGGCAGAGAGATAAATTAACACATGCGGGAATTTACGGCGTGGACTTCTCAATGAAAACATTAGAAGCATTATATGGGATAAATCTGTCATATTATGTGAGAGTCAACTTTACTTCGATGCTTATGATCGTGGATTCTCTTGGCGGAATTGATGTGAATTCCGAGTACTCGTTTGTTACGGAACATGGAGGGTATCGGATTGAGAAGGGGATCAATCATATGGACGGCGCAACGGCACTTGGATTTTCGAGAGAACGATACAGCTTTTCCGACGGGGATAATCAGCGCGGGAAGAATCAGGAGGCGGTAATAAAAGCGATTGTCGAGAAAGCGGCGTCTCCTGCCATCCTTACCGGCGCTAATCAGATTCTGGCGTCTGTTGGGGATTATGTCCAGACGAATATGACCCGGGATGAGATGGCCAAACTTATTAATATGCAGCTGTCGGACGGCGCGGTGTGGGAGATTCAGTCGCAGGCGGTTACCGGAGCCGGGGATCAGCAGGCATGTTTTTCATCAGGTTCTCAGCTTCTGTATGTAATGCAGCCGGATATGGAATCGGTATCCGCTGCCGCAGGCAGGATAAAAAATGTATTGGAAGGGAACTGAAGACTAAGGATGTATAAGGATGCAATAAAAGGCTGGATGAAGCACGTTGACTTTATGGTTATTGATACTATATGTTTAGAAATCGCGCTTCTTATCGTATATGCGCTGCGGCAGGGCCTTTCACAGGGAATGCCGGTGATATATAAGAATTTAATGCTGGCGATTGCCGTTATCAATATCTGCGTAGTTTTCTTTTGCGACAGCTATTCTGATATCCTGCGGCGGGGATACCTGGTAGAGATAAAGAGGGTTCTTGTTCATTGCGGATGGGTTGTGATGGCGGTGATAGTGTGGTTTTTTGCCATACAGAAGTCCGTTCTTTATTCGCGTTTAATCATTCTGTGCATGTATCCAATCAGCGTATTCCTCATGATCCCGGCCAGGCTATTTTGGAAAAGGCTTTTGAGGATCAGAAGACAGCGCAAGACGGAACTCAGGAGGCTCATGGTGATGACAACTGAGGAAAACATGGAGAAGACAGTAAAGAAATTATACCAGTCATACCGGGAATATGAAATTGCGGCGGTCACGTTATGTAGCGCGGCCGGACCCGTAAAAGAAAATATATACGGTATTCCGGTGATTGTGGGTAAGAAAAGCATTTTGGGATATATACGGCAAAATGTAATAGATGAAGTTTTTATTGATTTAAAAGAAAATGAAGCGGAAAAATGGATGAATTTTTTTGTGAATATGGGGATCGTAGCGCATATTAACCTTGAACAGTTCAGTCCCGAGATAGAAAATAAGAAGATTCAATTGTTGGGAGGATGCGTCGTATTGTCATCCTGCATGAAATTTGCGGGAGTCCGCATGGTATTTGCAAAAAGATGTATGGATATATGCTGTGCGGCGGCAGGGCTTGTGCTTGCGGGAATCGCCTGTTTGATTTTTGGCCCTGTCATATACATGCAGTCGCCGGGATCCATTTTTTTTCAGCAGGAAAGGGTAGCGCGAAACGGAAGGATCTTTCATATCTACAAATTGAGGACAATGTATCCTGACGCGGAGGAACGAAAAAAAGACCTGGCGCAATATAACAAAATGCAGGGACACATGTTTAAAATGGAGGATGACCCAAGGATTATACCGATCGGGCATTTTCTGCGGAAATACAGCATTGACGAGCTTCCGCAGTTTTTAAACGTATTAAAAGGCGATATGAGCCTGGTAGGGACAAGGCCGCCTACCGTGGAGGAATATAAGAATTATGAATTGCAGCAGCGCAGGAGACTTGCTATGAAACCGGGACTTACAGGAATGTGGCAGACAAGCGGACGCAATGACGAGATAGATTTTGACAGGATTGTAGCAATGGACGCCCATTACATTGAAAATTGGGATTTGACTATGGATATAAAGATTCTATGGAAAACGGTCAAGATTGTTCTGATGGGAACAGGGATGTAAGAATACTAAAAAGTGATCTTCGATACAAAAAGCGGAAGGAGCATAGTTATGCAGCATGTGTTTGTGGTCGGCTCGAAGGGAATCCCCGGAGCATATGGGGGATATGAAACTTTCCTTGATAAATTGACGGAGTATCACCGGGGAAATCCTGATATTCAGTATCACGTGGCATGCAGGGGCAGGGAGAATGGGGAGTTCACCTATCATCACGCGAGGTGTTTTAAAGTAAAAGTTCCAGAGATCGGGGCGGCGCAGGCGGTCTGTTATGACATTATGGCCTTAAAGCGCTGCTGCGAGTATATTCGGAAAAATGAGATCCGGCATCCGGTGGTATATATTTTAGCGTGCCGTATAGGACCGTTTATACATTATTTTTGTTCAGAGATCCACAGAGCCGGCGGGGCGGTCTGTGTAAATCCGGACGGACATGAGTGGATGAGAAAGAAATGGAGCATGCCTGTACGCAAATATTGGAAATTTTCTGAAAAGCTGATGGTGAAACATGCGGATCTCATGATCTGCGACAGCAGAAATATTGAAACATATATTCAAAAACAATATAAAAAATTTTCCCCCGAAACAAAATATATCGCATATGGAGCAGAAACAAAGGTTTCCGGTCCGCCGGACGCCGTCCGTCAATGCAGGGAATGGATGGACAGAAAGCAATTGCGCGAGAAGGAATATTATCTGGCGGTCGGACGTTTTGTCCCTGAGAATAATTTTGAAGCTATGATACGGGAATTTATGAGGTCCGGATCGAAGAGAGATTTTGCCATTATCACTACCGTGAATGAAGCTTTGTTCAAAAAGCTTCAAAAAAAGTTAAATTTCAGGGAAGACAAACGGATAAAATTCGTCGGAACGGTGTATGAACCAGAGCTTTTGGAGGAAATCCGCCGGAACGCCTACGGTTATATACACGGGCATGAAGTGGGTGGGACGAATCCAAGCCTGCTGGAAGCCCTGGCGGCTACGGATCTGAATCTTCTTCTTGATGTAAAATTCAACCGGGAGACAGCGGGAGAGACGGCGTTTTATTGGGATAAAAAGGAGGGAAGCCTGGCGGGGCTTATTGACCGGGCGGACCGGCTTTTAGAGACAGACAGGAAAACTCGGGGAGCGATGGCCAGGGACAGGATCAGAAAGGAATATTCCTGGGAAAAGATTGCCGGCATGTACGGGGAACTGTTTTCCGGATACTTCCGGGTACAGAACGGAAACGGGAGAAACGCAGTATAGATGGAAATGAACAGAGATAAACAAATGGAACGAATAAGAGAATATGAATACGTATCGTTCGATGTGTTTGATACGTTGATTAAACGGAACGTCCAAAGACCTGAGGACGTCTATCTGATAACGGAGAGCATCTTTAACCGGAGGCATCCGGAACAAATCGTTTCATTTGCAAAGCAAAGATATGATGCGGAATATGCGTTGTGGAATGAACAGGGAAAGCTTTTCCATATCGATTATATCTACGACAGGCTGTCTTCGTTCACATGTGAACAAAAGGCGGAACTGCGCAGTATCGAATTCGCGGTGGAAAAAAGCGTATGTCAGATAAATAAAAGAATACTTCCGATTCTTCAATACTGCAGAAAAAAGGGAAAAAGGATAGTCGTTATATCCGATATGTATATGACGAAGGAAATGATTGGAGAATTACTGAGCGGCTGCGGCGCGGGCGATTACTACGAACTGTTTGTATCCTCGGAAACCGGACTGTCTAAGTCAGGCGGGACGATATATGGGCATGTGGTAAAGAAACTGGGAATTGAAGCAAAAGAAATGATTCATATAGGAGATGATTTCAGAGGCGATTATGTGATGGCAAGAAAGAATGGACTGGCTGCAATGCATATAAAAAGGGAATTCAGCGATACCTGCTTTTACAGATCTTGCCGCTGTGGTATCGCAGACAGCGTGGTCTATAGCTTTATAAATAATAATATTGACAAAAAGAGTGCGGAATCTGAATATTACAGGTTCGGATTTGAATGCTTCGGCGTACTGTTATATGCATTCGCAAAATGGTTATCCACATGTTTAAAGGAATATCAGATAGATCAGGTCTTCTTTCTGTCAAGAGACGGTTTGATCTTAAAAAAAGCGTTCGATTTTATCAATAACGATAAAACGGTAAAAAGCCGGTATTTCTATGTTTCAAGAAGGGGCGCCGCCGTACCTTTACTGCATAATGTATCCGATGTACAGGATATTAAGGATAAAATCGTATTCAGAAATACGGATACATTTGCCAATATCATGAAACGCATGGGCATAGATGCGCTTCATGACAGCGACAAAAGCATTGCCGGACATTTCTTCAGGAGGAGCGAGTTGTTCGGCGCTTATCCTGTTCGCGGAAAAATACAGGAATACCTGGGGGAAATACGGGAAAATGCCAAGAAAGAAAGACAGGCGTTTCTGGGTTATATAAGCGGAAGGCTTTCCTCAGATAAAGTAGCCTTTGCCGATATTGGATGGAATGGATCTATTCAGGATGCGTGCGCCGGGCTTTTGGACGGAAGCCATATAAAATGCAGCATCTATGGTTTTTATGTGGGGTATTCGGGGAAGAGTGATCCGCATAAAAAGGGTTTTGTTTTCTCTGACCGCAATGCGAAGGAAGCCGTTTTGATTTCCAGTTACCGGGGCTTCATTGAAAGTATCTTTACAGCGCGCGAGGAGTCGGTAAAAAGATACAGAAATATCAACGGAACCTTTCGCCCGGAATTGGAGGGACAAAACATTTCGGCCTCCACACTGGATAAGATCGGAAAAATTCAGGAGGGAGCGATGGACTTTGTAAAGAAAATTCATCCGCTTATTTCCGGAACGGAGATAGAGATCGGGGCGGACTTAGCCGGAAGATCCCTCTATCATGCCATGACCGCTCCTGACAGAAAGATCCTGAATATGTTTAAGGATTTCACTTTTTTCGACGTGGAGGAGAGGACCCTGTTAAAGGACGTCACTTTATTTTCATATCTGTTCCGCCCTTTGGAATTCGTAAGAGACTTCGTGGAAAGCGACTGGCGGATCGGTTTTTTGAAAAATATTTTCAGGATCAGGCTGCCTTATGAAAAAATTATGCTGAAAGTGAATAAGGGAGTGAAAGAAAAAAAGCATGGAACTGATTAGCGTTATCGTCCCGGTTTTCAACACGGAAAAGTATTTGGATAAAATGATAAAAAGCCTGACAGACCAGACCTATTCCAATATAGAGATCATTCTGGTCAACGATGGGTCGACCGACGGAAGCCTTGAAATCTGTCAAAAATTCAGCGGCCGGGACGCGCGGGTCAGAGTTTTGAGCCAGGAAAACAAAGGGCCATCCTGCGCGAGAAATTATGGCGTTTCCCGGGCGAGGGGAAAGTATCTGGCCTTTGTTGACAGCGACGACTATGTTTCGGGGGATTTCATTGAATGCCTGTATCAATTGCTTTCCTTTTCGCGTTCGGATATTTCAGTATGCGGATATGAAATGGTATATAAGGATAAACGGGTAAAAATTTCAGAGGGAGAGGGCAGGGTTGTTTATTCCAGGGAAGAGGCGTTGAGAAATATGTTCCGTAAGAACAACATCGGGATCAATCCATGCAATAAATTATTCAAAAAGGAATTATTTGACAATGTCAGATATCCGGAGGGAAAATTTTTTGAAGATGTCAACACAACCTATAAGCTGATCGAACAGGCGGGAACCGTCGCCTATATGCCTGAAGTGAAATATTATTATGTGCAGCACGCCGGTTCCACAAACGGAAAAAATTTCCGGGGAGAGCAGTTTGATCATCATTTATATGATCTGATCGATGCGGCTGACGAGGTTTACCGCCACATAGAACGCAGCTATCCGGAACTGCTGGATGATATTTCGATAGGATGTATCGGTTATTATCTGAGAGCGGCAAATCAGATGATCCTGTGGCGGCGCCGCGACCCGGAATTGATTGCGTCTGCGAAAAAGAAGATCAGAAAGCATGCGGGGATTATTTTAAAGACAGACCAGATCGGTTTCATCAGACGGCTGATGTTTCTGGCTTTCGGATATTGTTATTGGTTGTATGACGGGCTAATATCCGCATACATGAGGATAGAACGCAGGAGAAGAAGGCGTAAGCAGGACAAAGGATGAGGACGGTTATATTATGGGCGAAAAAATATTGAGTATAGTAATACCCGCGTATAATGTTGAGAAATATATAAAAACCTGTATGGGAAGCCTGATTGAAAGGGAGGAACTTCTGGAAGATCTGGACGTCATCATTGTGAACGACGGCTCCAAAGACGGAACCGCTTCCATTGCACGGCATTATGCGGATCGGTTTCCTCTGTCGGTCAGAGCTATCCATAAAATAAATGGCGGTCATGGCTCCGCAATCAACGAGGGGATATTACACGCGAAGGGAAAATATCTGCGGATCCTGGACGGGGACGATTGGGCAGCGAACAGCGGGCTGGCTGAATTAATAAGCAGGCTGAAGACTCTGGACGCGGATATGGTGGTAAGCCCGTTCGATATTGTGCATGTCGATACGGGCCGGACGGAATCCGTGGACTTCAATATGTTTGAGTATAATAAAACGTACGATTTTTGTGATCTGAACAAACATAAAATGAATGTTCCCATGCATGCCATTGTGTTTAAAACGGATATCTTTCAAGAGAACAAAATAAAAATAGATGAAAAAATGTATTATGTCGATACGGAATATATTTTGTTCCCCGTCCCTTATGTGAGGACGATCGTTTTTCTTAAGGACGCCGTATATCAATACAGGCTCGGGACAGACGAACAGAGCATGAATTTCCGCGTGATGCAAAAGAACAGGCGGATGCATGGGAAGGTAATATTTTCGATCTTGGATTATTACGAGGAATATAAAGCTTTATTCTCAAATTCGCAGAAAGAATATTATTTCGGACGGCTGAGGGAGATGATCTCGCTGCAGACTTATCTGTATCTGCGGATGAAGGAAACTATGCAGGCGAAAAGGGAACTGGAAGAATTCATGCGGCGCCTGGAACAGTATCGGACAGAAGAATGTTTTGAGAAGAAACTTGCTTTTTTAAAGAATACCAGTTGGTTTGGATTTTTTTCCCTTTCTCTGTTCTTTAAAATAAGATATATGTTGTTAAAAAGGTAGCAGGATGAATGGAAAAATTTTTTTGGGTGGGTATGCGCCGGAGCGGATAAGATATTTAGCAAAGAGGCCGGAGTTTTTGTTCTTCACCGGCTTCGGACTTTTTATTTGTTCAGTGGTATTGTCGGTTACTTCGTGGGGGTATGGCCCGGACGGATATATGCCGGCGTTCACGTATTCCATGAAAGCCATGAGATATCTGGCGTATCTTATATGTATCATAAAAATATTAAAATGCGATCGATATACGCGAAAAGGCTTTGCAACTCTGATCATTATAACCAGCGTTGTGTTTCTTAGCTTTTTGGGCAGCTCAAATCAGACGATGCTGCTGTATTTCATATTGTTTGTTGCAGCGTGCCATATCAGGAGCAGATCTGTCATTAAGTGCTGTATTTCGATTCAGACTGTTGTATTGGTCGTCACTGTCGGCGCGTCGCAGCTTGGGATCCTGAATAATTTTTTTGTAATAGAGGACTCAAGGGTGAGGTATTTCCTGGGGTTCGACTGGACAACCAACGCGCCCGCGCTGTATTTGTTTATTTTGCTGGAATATATATATCTGCGGGAAGGAAAACTAAAATTACGGGAAGCCCTCCTTTTTCTGGCAGGCGCGGGGTGGTTTTTTGCAATGACAAAAACCAAAATGCTTTTTTTGACTACGGCCGCTTTTCTATTGTTTTTCTCGGTGAAAGAATATGTACACATTAAAGGGTGGTTAAAAAAGCCTGCGGATATATTCTTTATGGCGGCCCCATGGTTAGCTGCGGCTTTCACATTAGCGCTGCATGCATGTTACCGCGAGTCGGACAAAGCCTGGATAAAACTAAACGCTGTCTTAAATCACAGGCTGGAACTGGGACATGCCGCGATACAGAAGTATGGCTTTTCCCTGTTCGGGCGTGAGATTAAATGGATTGGGAACGGGCTGTCAAAAGTAAGCGGCGAGTATAATTATGTGGACAGCGGATATCTTCAAATCGCGTTGGAATACGGACTTTTGTTTTTAGCGCTGGTGCTGGCCGCGTATACCGTTATTATGAAATGCGCGATAAACCGGGAAAGGTATTATGTATGCCAGATCTTATTGTTTGTCCTGATTCTCTCTGTCACGGAACCCAGGTTGTTAAATTTATCTTTTCATCCGTTTACTCTTTTATGCGTTACGGATCTGGAAGATCTTCAGGCCGGAAATCATAAATTCATCAAATTCAGAGGATTAAAGCTGTATGGGCGCGGAAAGCATAAACATAAAGAAGAATTATATCTATAATGTATCTTACCAGCTGCTGGTCATGATCGCTCCGCTTATCACAACTCCGTATATTTCAAGGGCGCTGGGAGCGGATAATATTGGAATGTACAGCTATGTAAATTCGATCGTATCATATTTCACGTTGTTTGCCAATTTAGGGATCACGATATATGGACAGCGGGAAATTTCCTATGTCCAGGACAGCCGGAAAAACAGAAGCGATATATTCTGGGAAATAAAGATATTGCAGATATGCACGTCGGGCTTAGCCGCGGCGGCGTATCTCATTTTTGCCTTATTGCAGGATCAAATGCTGTTTTACCTGGTGTTTATTTTTAATATATTGGCGGTGACTGCGGATGTAACGTGGTTCTTTCAGGGAATCGAGGATTTTAAAAACATTGTTGTCAGGAATGTTGTCTTTAAGATTCTTAATATCATATATATTTTTTGCGTTGTCAGGAATCAGAAGGATTTGATCCCGTATTCTTTGGGAATGGGTCTCTTTTTATTTATGAGCAACGCTTCTTTATGGGTCAGCCTTTCTAAATATGTAGGGAAACCGGATGTAAGGATGCTGAGGCCGTTTCGTAATTTTAAGACGATACTATCGCTTTTTATTCCGACGATAGCGATTGAAGTATACACTGTTCTGGATAAGACGATGATAGGGCTGATCACCCGGGATGCGTTTGAGAACGGTTATTATGAGCAGGCCATAAAGATTTCCCGGATGGCGCTGACAATGGTAACCGCGTTAGGAACGGTGATGGTTCCGCGGATCGGATTTTATTTTCACTGTAAAGAGAATGAAAAAATCCAATCCCTGATCTTCCGGGGATATCAATTCGTATGGTTTTTGGGAGTTCCGTTATGTCTTGGGCTGATAGGAATATCCCCCAATTTTGTACCGTGGTTTTTCGGCGCGGGTTATGGTAAGGTCGTACCCCTGTTATACATACTCAGCTTTTTGATTCCGGCGATAGGAATCAGCAATGTGACAGGGATACAATACCTGATCCCTACAAAACGTCAGAATATGCTTTCTTTTACCGTTATCACCGGAGCCGCGACAAATCTTGTAATGAATCTTATTTTGATCCCCAGGCTGCAGGCCGTGGGGGCGGCGATTGCGTCCGTTATGGCGGAGGCAGTGATTTCGCTTGTGCAGTTATGTCTGGTAAGAAAAGAAATATCTTTATATAAAGTCTTCTCCTGCGGGGTGCGTAATTGGATCGCCGGTCTGGTCATGCTGGCCGTGCTGATGTTTGAAAACTCATTTTTACCGGCGTCGTTTATAAATACATGCATAATGATAGCGACAGGAGTACTTGTGTATTTTTTGTCGCTGTATGTGATACGGAGGCGCAATTAAACTTTCGTAAATGGAGAGAAATGCAAGAAGTGTGATGTAGACTTTTGGGCTTTAATGTGGTACGATAATACATACTATATTAAGGCTCTTTTCTTTACGAAAGGGGCATTTTCAATGAGAGAACGCAAGCAATTTCCGGGTAGATCCGAAATGTCCGGAAAGCAGGATTTATAAGGAGGAAGATATAGAAAAATGAAACTGGGAATCATAGGCCTGCCAAACGTGGGGAAAAGCACACTGTTTAATTCATTGACGAAAGCGGGGGCGGAATCGGCCAACTATCCGTTCTGCACGATCGATCCGAATGTGGGCGTTGTGACAGTGCCGGACGAGAGACTGAACGTGCTGGGAGAAATGTATCACACGAAGAAGATCATTCCGGCCGCGATCGAGTTTGTGGATATCGCCGGTCTGGTCAAGGGAGCTTCCAGGGGCGAGGGTCTGGGCAACCAGTTCCTGGCCAATATCAGGGAAGTGGACGCCATCGTACACGTGGTAAGGTGTTTTGAGGACAGCAATATCGTCCATGTGGACGGCAGCATCGATCCGATGCGGGATATCGAGACCATCAATCTGGAACTGATCTTTTCGGATCTGGAGATTCTGGAGCGGCGGATCGCGAAGACCACGAAGGTCGCCAGGAACGATAAGACAGCGGCGAAAGAACTGGGACTTCTGGAGAGACTGAAAGCACATCTGGAAGACGGAAAGATGGGAAAAAGTTTCATGGCAGAGGATGAGGACGAGCAGGCGTGGCTTGACAGCTATAACCTGCTGACCGGCAAACCGGTCATCTTTGCAGCCAATGTTGCGGAGGATGATCTCGCGGACGACGGACAGGGCAGCGCCGGCGTGCAGGCGGTGCGCGAGTTTGCGAAGCAGGAAGGGTGCGAGGTGTTCGTGGTGTGCGCCCAGATCGAGCAGGAGATCGCGGAGCTGGACGATGAGGAGAAGGCGATGTTCCTGGAAGAACTGGGGCTTCAGGAATCCGGGCTGGAGAAGCTGATCCGGGCGAGCTACCGCCTGCTTGGGCTGATCAGCTATCTGACGGCCGGGGAACCGGAGGTGCGCGCATGGACGATCAGGAAGGGGACAAAAGCGCCTCAGGCGGCGGGTAAGATCCATACGGATTTTGAACGCGGCTTTATCCGCGCGGAGGTGGTGGCGTATGACGATCTGATGGCATGCGGATCCCACAGCGCGGCAAAGGAGAAGGGGCTTGTGAGACTGGAAGGAAAAGATTATATCGTGCAGGACGGAGATATCATGCTGTTCCGGTTCAACGTATAAAACAGGCCGAATGACGGAGGGATGGAAAGGAAGTGACCGCAGATGCATATGACAATTGATTTTCCAAACATTGGAATCCATTTACAAAATGTGGGGAAGACTCTGACCATATTTCATTTTGATATTGCATACTATGGCATAACCATAGGACTTGCGATTTTGACAGGTATTTTTATAGCGTTGGCGGAAGCGAAAAGGACGCGCCAGAATACGGAAGACTATATGGATCTTGCGATCTACGCGGTCATATTCGCGGTCGTCGGAGCCAGACTGTACTATGTGGTTTTTTCGTGGGATATGTACAAGAACAACCTGTCTGATATTTTTAATATCCGAGAAGGAGGCCTGGCCATTTACGGGGGAGTGATCGGAGCGGTCATCACGGTTCTTATCTTTGCAAAAGTGAAGCGCCTGTCGGCTCCCATGATCATGGATACGGCGGTTCTTGGCCTTGTAGCCGGCCAGATGATCGGACGGTGGGGGAACTTCTTTAACCGGGAGGCTTTTGGGGAATACACCAACAGCCTGCTTGCCATGAAACTGCCAGTGGATGCCGTGCGGGCGGCTGATGTTACAGACCTGATGAGAGAACATATCGAGATGATTGACGGGACGGGCTACATACAGGTTCATCCCACTTTTCTGTACGAGTCCCTCTGGTGTTTGATGGTGCTGATCGTGCTGCTGATTTACCGGAAACATAAAAGGTTCCAGGGGGAAGTGTTTTTGATGTATCTTGCAGGGTACGGGATCGGAAGATTCTGGATTGAGGGACTGAGAACGGATCAGCTTTTGATACCGGGAACCGCGTGGCCGGTTTCCAGAGCGCTTGCGGGAGCGCTTGTGATAATGTCGGTTCTGTGGATATTGATTGCGGGAAAGAGAAAGGGGGTGCGGCGGCAATGAAAAAAATCCTGTTTCTGCTCGGGGTGCTGTTTTCTGTAACTCTGCCGTCGGTCGTCTGCGCCGCGGCGGGTGAGAAGGTGACGGATATCTTTACAGATATTGAACCAGGAGCCTGGTACGTCGAGCCTGCGCAGCATGTTTATGACCGGGGCGTCATTGAGGGACTGGATAAGGAACATTTCGGCCCTGACGAAGATGTGAGCCGCGCGCAGTTTTCCGTCATGCTGTACCGCATGGCGGGGAAACCTGAGACGTCGTATACGAACCGGTTTCCGGATGTGAAGGACGGCTTGTTTTACACGGACGCGGTGATGTGGGCGAGCAAAGACGACGTGAAAATTGTTACCGGATATACCGACGGACCGGAAAAGGGAATGTTCGGGCCCGATCGTCCGATCAGCCGGGAGCAGATCGCCGTGATGATACACCGGTTTGCGAAATATATGGGATATGAGTTGGCCGAGGCTCCCGAACCGGCCGGCTTTACCGACAAAAACAGCATCAGCGGTTTCGCAAAGGAAGCAGTTTCATGGATCGCAGATGAGGGGATCATTACCGGGAGGGACCAAACGACGCTTGCGCCCCTTGAAAACGCGACAAGAGCGGAAATCGCAACGATCATCTTTCGATATGACGCATGGGCGCATCAGCACAGCCGTGTGATGAAGCTGAACAACGGTTATAAGTTCTGCTTTCAGGAAAACGAGGACTATACGGTGGGAATAGAGATCCGGGACGGGGAGAATGAAGCCGTATTCTGCAATACCGCTCCTGTGGAACTTGACGTTTTAGAGAGTGACACGAAGAATTCAGACCGTGTTCTGAACGGATACGAAAAGGTGACTTATGATTCCGGAAAATGGAACGGAAAAGCCAGGGTGACCACTGCGCAGGGAAGCGTTCTGGAAATTTCTGATACTTATGAGAAGCGCGGCGAGGGACTTCGCATGGAACGCGGCGTGAAGGTGGTAAGCCGCGCGGGGACGGATCAGGGATACGCTTCTGTCTGGGGCGTCAGTACCGCACGAAGCGGACTCGGCTCGGAGGACTGTGAATATTTTATTCCCGCTCTCCTTTATAAAGACACGGCAAATCTGTCGGGAAACATGCTGTTTGCCCGGCTTCCGGGGAAAGGACAGGAGACGCTGGCGAAGGAAACCCGCACTGGGCTTCCCATGGTCATGATGCGTGAAAAGGAAGGAGGTTCCGTGGTCTCCCTCGGACATATCCCGGATGGGATCGGAGACAGCGCAGCAGAGGAGAAGCAGTATGCCTCCGTACGGTGCGACGCAGACTGCCGGTATGGCTCCGTCGGCATTGGAAATACGGAGGGTCCCGGAGTGATGTTCAGGTATCCCTTTGCGGAGACGCCGTACAGCTACACGACAGGTCAGAACGGGCAGAGATGCTATCATCCGCTGGAAGCGGGAGAGGGACAGAAGTTCACCCTGTATCTGTATGCGGAACATGCCGGCGATTATAACGCGGCGATGTCCTCCTGCTATCAGAAGCATTTTCAGGATCTGAATCCTGCCGTGGCCAGGATCGATATGGACGAGATGTACGACACGGCGCAGAAAGATATGCTCGATTACGTACAGGAGAAAGGCTCGGGCATCGGCCTGCCGTTTGCGGTCTATGTGGACGACGGCGGCATTTTCATAGACGGTTCCGGAACGGAGGCCGTCAATTTCCAGATGGGCTTCATCGGGATGCAGATCCCGCTGGCGTATCAGATGATGCGTTACGGGGAATTGAAGGACGATCCGGACGCGTGGGAGAAGGGCGTCTCCATCGTGAATTTCTGGAGCAGCCGGTGCCGGACGGACAGCGGCGTGGTGAAGGTGTGGTTTGACAATTATGATTTCCGCCCTTATCCGCCGTTCCTGCGGATTATGACGGACGGGATGGAGGGAATGCTGGACGCCTGGATGCTCGCCGAAGCTTCGGGCGACGCCTCGGCGGACACGGACGCGTGGCTGGACACCGTACAGAGCTATGCGGACTTTCTTGTGAACAGGCAGAACAGCGACGGCAGCTACTACCGCGCGTACGATTATTCCGGCAATGCTTTCACGGACGCAAATACCGACGGGCTGATCGGGGATGCGAATACGTATGGGGACAGCAGGATGAACAGCGCGGTCCCGATCCGCTTCCTGATCCGGATGTACGAGGCGTTTCAGGATGAGAGGTATCTGAACGCGGCTTTGCGCGCGGGGGACTATGTTTTGAAAGAGCTGTACCCGCAGGGGAAATATGTGGGAGGCACCACGGACAATCCAAACACCGTGGACAAGGAGGCGGGAATGTACGCCATGTACGCGTACAGCGCGCTCTACAGCGCGACCGGCGAAGAGAAATATCTCGAGGCGATGAAACAGGCGGCCGCCTATACCTTTTCGTGGACTTACACATATAAATTTGAGACGGCGAACCCGAAGAATCTCAAGGCGGGGATCCCGGCGGCTATGGGGAGGAACGACGGCCTCTCCTTCATCGCGGCGGGACACAGCGGCGTCGACAATATGATCGCGTACATGTACTACGAGTATTTCAAGCTGTATGTCTGGACCGGGGAGCCGGTGTATGCGCAGATGGCGGAATTCCTTCAGAATAACAGCCGTCAGACGATGGATCTGGACGGGGAATACGGCTATGCGAGAAGAAGCTTTATGATCGAGGCCACGGGGCTTGCCGACATGGTGTTCGGCACGGCGGGCGACCGCGGGATCTGGCTTCCCTGGATCACATGCGCGAATATTGAGCCGGCCGCGAACATGGAGGATACGTTCGGAACCAAGGATGTGGGGATGGCGATGCAGCGCACGGCGGAACAGCTTCTTCGTCAGCTTGACAGTTATGGAGCCGGTGGGAAAAAATAAGGCGGAAGCACTGGACTTTTCCCAATTCACGGACTATAATGAGTACATACGTCAAAAAATAAATTTTCTAGTTTTATTTAAGGAGGAACAATAAAAATGGCAAGAAAAATGAAGACCATGGATGGTAATCATGCAGCTGCCCACGCTTCTTACGCGTATACGGACGTTGCAGCGATTTACCCGATCACACCTTCATCTGTCATGGCGGAAGCAACAGATGAATGGGCAACCCAAGGTAGAAAGAACATCTTTGGACAAGAAGTTCAGGTGACGGAGATGCAGTCGGAGGCGGGAGCGGCAGGTACCGTTCACGGTTCTCTGGCAGCAGGCGCTCTGACGACTACATACACGGCGTCTCAGGGACTTCTCCTTATGATCCCGAATCTTTACAAGGTTGCGGGCGAACAGCTCCCGGGCGTATTTAACGTATCCGCCCGTGCAGTGGCGAGCCACGCGCTGTCTATCTTCGGCGACCACTCCGACGTATATGCCTGTCGTCAGACCGGATGCGCGATGCTGTGCGAGTCAAGCGTACAGGAGGTTATGGACCTGACTCCGGTCGCTCACTGCGCAGCGATCAAGGGACGCGTTCCGTTCATCAATTTCTTTGACGGATTCCGTACCTCCCATGAGATCCAGAAGATCGAGACATGGGATTATGAAG
>CANRMH010000016.1 GCA_947631695.1 uncultured Lachnospiraceae bacterium
GGGCGGAACTAAAAAGCATCAAGACAGGAATAAAGATTTTCATGTAGGTCATAAATGTAGGTACATTTTCTCAAAATTTTACAAGCCTGATAAATACTGGGAAAACCGCATGTTTTCCGAAAAAAATGGAGCCGGACAGGCTCCATTTCGCATTTGTAAGTGGCAAACTCGGGTTCTACCACAAAAAAGTCATTTTTCATAGAGGAGCTGTGTATGATGATATAAAGAATATCTTTGCATGGTGCGGAATATGAATATAAAAAAATATCTGCCGCTGTTTGCCGTGGTATTTTTGATGTTCGGCGGATGCACGGCGGAAAAGACAAGCACGGAAAAAATACGGGATATCGAGTTTACCGTGTTGGATAAGGAAGAGATTCCGCAGGAATTTAAAGATCGGATAGAGGAAGCCCAGGCGGATCCGCTGAAACTCTCTTATGCGGAAGGAGGTTATCTTTATATTGCCGAAGGGTACGGGAGACAGAGTACCAGCGGCTACAGTATCGAGGTGAAAGCGGTATATGAGACGGAAAACGCCGTGTATATACGTACGGAGCTGACCGGCCCGCCGAAGGATGAAGAGATAGTGGAAAAAGCTACGTATCCGTATGTCGTGGTCAAAATAGAATACAGAGAAAAACATATCGTATTTGAATAAGGAGGCATTTAAGAATGGAAGAGATAAAAAAAGCAGTCCGTTTAAACAGGATGGGGAAAAAAGTCCAGGATCAGTTCTATGTGGATGACGACGTAAACGTACCCGACGCGAAGAGCGACGTGTCGCGCATTATTCTGAGCAACGGATATGTCAGGATCGAGGATATTAAAATGGTAGAATCCTATGCGAGGGTGATCGGAAAGGTCGGATATCAGATCCTGTACGCCGCGGACGGGGAGGAACAGAGATTATCGTCTGTTCAGGGAAAGCTGCCGTTTGAGGAAATGGTCTACATGGAGGAAGAACCCGAAGGGCAGATCTTTGTGAAATCGTCCAACGCTGAGATCGCGGCGACGATGATCCACTCCAGAAAGCTGAACCTGAAGGCGACGGTAGAACTGGAACTGGGCTCGGAGAAGGAGGAGGAAGCGCAGCTTACGCTGGATGTGGAAGACGCCGCTTCGTTATATAAGAAATATGAATCCAGAGAATTGCTGGAATTACATATGTCCGGAAAGGACACCTATCGAATTAAGGAGGAAATGAGGATTCCGGGTACGAAGGAAAATATCGGCACGCTGCTCTGGACCGAGATCGCGTCCCGGAAGCTGGATACGCGCCTTGAGACGGACGAACTGATCCTGAGGGGAGAGCTGCAGGTGTTTTGCCTGTATGAGTCGCTGGAAGGGAAGATAGACTGGGTAGAACAGACGGTACCCTATGAGGGCAGAGTGAAGTGTCCGGGAGCGGACGATACAATGTATCATCATTTGTATGCGGAACTGACGGACGAGAATATCGACGTCAGGCTGGATGAGGACGGGGAGATGAGGATCTTTGGGATAGAAGCTACGCTGGATATGAGAATTGCGATATACAGGGAGGAAAAGACGAATATACTGGAGGACGTCTATTCCCTGCAGACCGTATGTACTCCCGAAGTAAGCGAAATGACATTTGAGACCCTGGTCATGCAGAATCACTCCAAATGCAAGCTGACGGAGCAGCTGAATCTTCCTGAGTTAAGGAATGGGATCTTGCAGATCTGTCACAGCAGCGGTTATCTTCAGACGGAACATATGGAGATCGTGCCGGAGGGAATCCGGGTGGAAGGGATCCTGAACGTCAGTTTTCTGTACGTAAAGGCGGATGATACCGTACCCTACGACGTGTGGCAGGGGATGGTTCCGTTTTCTCATATTATAGAAAGCAATACCGCAGAGCCGGATATGAAATTTGATATCACAAGTTCCCTGGAACAGCTGACGATAAGCCTTCTGGGAAGCGATGAGGTGGAAGTGAAGGCGGTTCTGGCGTTTCACAATTTTTTGAGGAAACCGTTCTCGATCGCAAACATTGAACATATCGCCGCGGAACCGATCGATCCGGCCAAACTTGAGCAGTCGCCCGGAATTGTGGGGTATATCGTACAGAAAGGCGACAGGCTGTGGGATCTCGCCAAAAAATACAATACGACGACGGAGGGGATTATGGAGATCAACCATCTTGCGTCGGAGGAGCTGAAGCAGGGCGACAGGATATTGATTTTTAAAGAAAATATGAGTATACTGTAGATACACTGTACATACGGATACGAGGATAAGAAGATGGATGGGCTGGAAGTAAAAGCGCTGGGGAAGATTAATTTGGGACTGGATATTCTGGGCAGGCGTGAGAATGGTTACCACGACGTGCGCATGGTGATGCAGACGGTTTACCTGTACGACAGGGTGATTTTGGAAAAAAGGACGTCGCCCGGCATAGAGATTGTGACGAACCTGAATTTCCTTCCCGTCAACCAAAATAATATTGCATATAAGGCGGCCGACCTGTTGATGAAGGAATTCGGGATTCGTTCGGGACTTCGGATCGTATTGGAAAAGCACATTCCGGTTGCGGCCGGAATGGCCGGGGGAAGCTCGGACGCGGCGGCTGTCTTATATGGGATAAACCGCCTGTTTTCGCTTGGAATGACGGAGGATGAGCTGAAAGAGCGGGGAGTCTTGCTGGGAGCGGACGTCCCCTACTGCATTATGAGGGGGACGGTCCTTGCGGAAGGGATCGGTGAGATCCTCACTCCCCTTCCCGCGATGCCCCGGTGCCACATCCTGATCGCGAAGCCTCCGATCAGCGCGTCCACCGGGGTCGTGTACGGGAAGATGGATCGGAGGAAAATCGTGAAGCACCCGGACATTGACGGGATCCTGGAAGGCTTGAGACAGGGGGATCTCGGAAAGATCACATCCAGCATGGGGAATGTCCTTGAGGAAGTGATGCTGGAGGAATACCCCGTTCTGACTCAGATAAAAGACGTTATGAAAGCAAAGGGAGCGCTCAACGCTATGATGAGCGGGAGCGGCCCTACGGTTTTCGGGGTGTTCGAGGAACGCGGCATGGCGAGAACTGCGGCGAAAACGCTGAAGGACAAAAGACTGGCAAGACAGATATATGTGACGAACATTCACAACGTAAGAAGATAACAGGCGGGCCGGAATTTGGAGCGGATCCGGCATTTCTGTATATTTCATGGAAAATTTGTACAAACTCCTAATAACCGTTTGAATTATAAAATTGATCGGATAAAGGGAGGTACATATGAATATGAAATTGCGAAAAAGCTGGCATGGGCGCTCAGAATATGATAAAATACGCACAGGCATCTGCATCGGAGCGGCGCTTTTGATCGCGGCGGTCCTTACGGGGAAACTGGCGTGGCAGAGAGGACTTCTGGCCGAGGAGCATGTGCAGGAGGTGCAGGAGGAGATGGCGCGGCAGGTGCTGCGTTTTCATGTGCGGGCCAACAGCGACAGCGCCGAGGACCAGGCTCTGAAGATGCAGGTCAAGGAGGCGGCTCTCGAATGGATGGAACGCGAGATGCCTCAGGGCGGCGGACTGGAGGGAACCAGAAAGTGGCTTGAGGAGAACGCGGGAAAGCTGGAGACGGTGGCGGAGGAGACCCTGAGGCGGTCGGGAAATGACGACTGCGCTGCGGTTGAGTTCGCAAGGGAATATTTTCCGGAAAAAACTTACGGGGACGTAACCTTTCCGCAGGGAATATATGAGGCCTGCATTGTAAAGATCGGGGACGCGAAAGGGCAGAACTGGTGGTGCTGCCTTTATCCGAATCTCTGCTTTACGGACGCCGTACATGCGGTGGTGCCGGAGAAGGAGAAGAGAGAACTGAGAGAGGTGCTGAGTGAGGACGAATACGAGATGATAACGGCATTCTCGAATTTCAGGATAAAATGGTTTTTCTTTGGAGATCGTGAAGGAAAGAAAAAATGACGGAATGGTTGGTAAGACATTTTGTAAAAGATTACGAGCATACGGAAAAGGTGTCCGTCCGTACTTCCTATGGGATTATGGCAAGTATGGTGGGCATCTTTTGTAATGTCGCGCTGTTTGCGGCGAAGGGGATCCTGGGAATGCTGCTCTGCAGTATCTCCGTTACGGCGGACGCGTTTAACAATCTGTCGGATGCGGGATCCTCGGTCATTACGCTGATCGGCGTGCGGATGGCGGGAAAACCGGCGGATAAGGAGCATCCGTTCGGACACGGAAGGATCGAATACATTTCGGCGCTGATCGTGTCGTTCTTGATCCTGGAGGTGGGTTTTACCTTCCTGAAAGATTCCATTCGAAATATCCGGGATCCGGAAATGCTGAAATTTCAGGCGCCGGCAGCGGCGATCCTGTTTGTGTCCATCGGAGTGAAACTCTGGCTTTTTGTCTTTAACCGAAAGCTGGGGCGGCGCATTCAGTCCAAAGTGATGGCGGCCACGGCTGCAGACGCTGTCGGAGACGCCGTCATCACCGCTTCCACGGTGTTTTCCCTGCTGTTTTTCAGAGCGACGGGGATCAATATCGACGGGTGGATCGGGCTTGGCGTCTCCGCGACGGTCATGTGGGCAGGGATAGGGGTCGCGAGGGATACCCTCAGGCCGCTGATAGGGGAGGCCGTTCCCCCGGAGGAATACGACAAGATCTCCAGGTTTGTCGAGGGATATCCGGGGATTCTTGGCAGTCACGATCTGATCGTACATAATTACGGGCCGGGACGGAGTATGGCGTCCATTCACGCGGAGGTGCCGAACAATGCCGATATGGAACTGTCCCATGAGGTGATTGACAGGATCGAGAGGGATGCGAAGGAGATGCTGGGGATTTTCCTGGTGATTCATATGGATCCGGTGGAGATCCGGGATGAGAGGGTTCTCCGGGCAAGGCGGCAGACGGAGGAAACGCTGAGGAACATAGAGCCGGACGCGGCGCTCCACGATTTTCGGATGGTGATGGGAAAGAACCGGATGAACCTGATCTTTGACATGGTGGTTCCCTACCGCTATAATCAGGAAGGGGAGAACAGGCTTTGCGAGGATCTGAAGGAGGCAATGCGAAAACAGGATCCGTGTTATCAATGTATGATTACCATAGAGCGCGGCTATGTGGCCGAGAGAAAGGATGAATGAGATAGATGTATACGTTTGACAGCAGGGTGAGATTCAGCGAAGTGGACCGGACGGGGCGGCTTGACCTGCCGGGGATCATTAATTATTTTCAGGACTGCAGTACGTTTCACTCGGAGGATGTGGGACTGGGGATCGACGCCTTGAAGGAGAAGAGGAGAGTCTGGATCCTGTCTTCCTGGCAGGTGATCGTGAACCGTTATCCAAAGATGGGAGAGAGGATCGATATCAGCACCTGGGCTACCGGATTTAAGGGATTATACGGGACCAGAAATTTCAGAATGCGGGACGAGGGGAAGGGCACGCTGGCGTACGCCAATTCCATCTGGGTGTTCATGGACATGGACAGAAGCCGTCCGGTCAGGCCGGAGGCGGAAGAGGTGGAGAAATACGGGGTGGAACCTGCGCTTGAGATGCAGTTTGCCCCGAGGAAGATCGCGCTTTCGGACCAGATGGAGGAGAAGGACGGCTTTCCGGTGAGGATCGATCAGATCGACACCAACATGCATGTGAATAACTGCGAGTATGTGAAGATGGCGCTGGAGGCGCTGGATGAGGACGAGAGGGTGAGACAGCTGCGGGTGGAATATCGGAAATCCGCGGTGTGCGGGGATATGATCTTCCCGAGGATTGCAAGGGAGAAAGAAAGAACGGTAGTGGAACTGTGCGATGGGGATGGAAATCCGTATGCGATAGTGGAATTAACGGGAGAAAGAGAATGAATTTAGAACAGGGACTTGGAAAAAAACAGACGCTGACGGCTGTAAAAAAAGTGGACTTCGGGATGTATCTCGGGACGCAGGAAGAGAGAGTGCTTCTTCCGAAAAAACAGGTGCCGGCCGGCCTGGAGATCGGAGATTTGGTGGAGGTTTTTCTGTATAAAGATTCGCAGGACAGGCTGATCGCTACGACAAACGAGCCGAAGATCACGCTGGGGGAGATTAAGGTTCTGAAGGTTGTGGATACGGGAAAGATCGGCGCGTTTCTGGACTGGGGACTGGAGAAGGATCTTCTTCTTCCGTTTAAGGAACAGACGGCGGAGGTGAAAAAAGGGGATTCCTGTCTGGTAAGCCTGTATGCGGACAGGAGCGGAAGGCTCTGCGCGACGATGAGGGTTTACGGAAAGCTCAGAAAAGATTCCCCTTATCGCAGGGATGACCGTGTAACCGGGAGAGTCTACGATAAGAGCGATAACTTCGGGGTGTTTGTGGCTGTGGACGACCTGTACTGCGCATTGATCCCAAAGCGCGAAGTATATGAGGATTACAGGATCGGCGACGTGATAGAGGCTCGCGTGACGGGGGTGAAGGAGGACGGGAAACTGGATCTCAGCGTGCGGGAGAAGGCGTTTATCCAGATGGATGCGGATGCGGGCAGAGTGCTGGAGGCGTTGGAACGCTTCGGCGGCGAGCTGCCGTTTACGGATAAGGCGGATCCGGAACTGATCAAGAGGGAGCTGCATATGAGTAAAAACGCGTTCAAACGGGCCGTGGGACGGCTGTTAAAGCAGGGAAAAATCGAAATAAAGGAAAAAAGTGTTGCAATTCGGTAAAAAATGTGTATAATGTCCCTGTAGCCAAAAATTGATTATAAAAGAAAGGATTGATCAAGATGAAGGTACAAAATATTAGTGATATCGAAAAGTTTTTCGAGGTTGTGGATCAGTGTTCCGGAAAGGTAGAACTGGTGACCGGCGAAGGCGACAGACTGAATCTGAAATCCAAACTTTCTCAGTATGTATCGTTGGCTAAAATCTTTTCCAATGGAGATATTCCGGAATTGGAAATCGTCGCATATGAGAAGAATGATATCGAAAAACTGATGACTTTCCTGTTCAAGGGTTAAAGTCTGTACATATTGATAATTGCGGGAAACCAGAACAGGAGACCGGGGAGTGCGTACTTCATTCCCCGGCCTTTTTTTGCCTTACAGGAAACTTCATTCCCTGCAAGACAAAAAGCGCTTTGCGGGATCGCACGTTATTTTTGCATTTATTTTACAAAACCGGCGTTGAGTAACGGGAGGCAAAATGGTATAATTCGGATATACGAAAAGCGAAAGCGGGAATGGTTATGAGTTTTGCGCATCTGCATGTCCATACGGAATATAGTCTTCTGGATGGATCGAATAAAATTAAAGAATGTATTTCCCGGGTCAAGGAACTTGGCATGGACAGCGTGGCTATTACGGACCATGGAGTGATGTTCGGGGTGATCGATTTCTACCGCGCGGCGAAGGCCGCGGGAATTCGTCCGATACTGGGGTGCGAGGTCTATGTGGCTCCGGGATCCAGATTTGACAAGGAAGCGGGCGGAGCGGGCGACGACCGTTATTACCATCTTGTATTGCTGGCGGAGAACGACAAGGGGTATCATAATCTGATGAAGATCGTGTCCAGAGGGTTTACCGAGGGCTATTACTATAAGCCGAGGGTGGATATGGAGATCCTGGAAACCTACCATGAGGGGATCATCGCGCTGAGCGCCTGCCTGGCGGGAGAGGTTCAGCGCAATATCCTGAGGGGAATGTATGCCGAGGCGAGGGAAGCGGCTTTGAGATATGAGAGAATTTTCGGGAAGGGGAATTTCTTTCTGGAACTTCAGGATCATGGCATGCAGCAGCAGCAAACGGTAAATCAGGCTCTGTTCAGGATGAGCGGGGAGACGGGGATTGAACTGGTGGCGACCAACGACGTTCACTATACGTACGCGGATGATGTGAAGCCGCACGATATCCTGCTTTGCATACAAACCGGGAAAAAACTTCAGGATGAAGACCGGATGCGGTATGAGGGAGGACAGTACTACATCAAGTCCGAGGAGGAAATGCGGGAGCTTTTTCCGTATGCGCCCCAGGCGCTGGAAAACACGCAGAAGATCGCGGACCGATGCCGGGTGGAGATCGAATTTGGAGTGACCAAGCTTCCGAAATATGATGTGCCGGAAGGCTATACTTCCTGGGAATATCTGAATAAATTATGTCATGACGGATTAAAGAAAAATTACGACCCCGTTACGGACGATATTGCGGAGAGACTGAATTATGAACTTTCCGTCATCCGTACCATGGGATACGTGGATTATTTCCTGATCGTGTGGGATTTTATTAAATACGCGAAAGATCATGGGATTATGGTAGGGCCGGGGCGAGGCTCCGCCGCCGGGAGTATCGTGGCGTACTGTCTGGGGATCACCACGATCGATCCCATACGGTATCAGCTTCTGTTCGAGCGCTTCCTGAATCCCGAGAGGGTTTCCATGCCGGATATTGACGTGGATTTTTGTTTTGAGCGCCGGCAGGAGGTCATTGATTATGTCGTGAGAAAATACGGAACCGACCGGGTCGTGCAGATCGTCACATTCGGTACGCTTGCGGCGAGAGGAGTGACGCGCGATGTGGGGAGGGTCATGGATCTTCCGTATGCTTTTGTGGACAACATTGCGAAGATGATTCCGAAAGAACTGAATATTACGCTGGATAAAGCTCTGCAGGAGAATCCCGAGCTGAGAAAGCTCTATGAGCAGGACGAGCAGGTCAGGGAACTGATCGATATGTCCAGAAAGCTGGAGGGGCTTCCGAGGCATACGTCCATGCATGCGGCCGGCGTTGTGATCAGCCAGAAGGCGGTGGAGGAATATGTGCCGCTGTCCCTCGGATCCGACGGCTCCGTGACGACGCAGTTTACGATGACGACTCTCGAGGAGCTGGGGCTTCTGAAAATGGATTTCCTGGGCCTCAGAACGCTGACCGTGATACAGAATGCCGTGGAACTGATACAGACAGGCTGCGGGAAGGAGATCGATATCCACCGGATCGACTATAACGATCCGGCGGTGCTGGAATCGATCGGAACCGGTAAAAACGACGGAGTATTCCAGCTGGAGAGCGCGGGAATGAAGAGCTTTATGAAGGAGCTGAAGCCGCAGAGCCTGGAGGATATCATCGCCGGGATCTCCCTGTACCGTCCGGGTCCTATGGATTTTATCCCGCAGTATATAAGGGGGAAAAATCATCCGGAGACGATCACATACGACTGCCCTCAGCTGGAGCCGATACTCGCCCCCACATACGGCTGTATCGTGTATCAGGAACAGGTGATGCAGATTGTGAGAGACCTGGCCGGCTACACCCTGGGCAGGAGCGACCTGCTGCGCAGGGCTATGTCCAAGAAAAAGGGCGATGTGATGCAGAAAGAGCGCCGGAACTTCGTTTACGGAAGCGAGGAGGAGGGCGTGCCGGGATGCCTGGCGAACGGCATCGACGAGAAAACCGCGAATAAAATTTACGATGAGATGATTGATTTTGCAAAATATGCTTTCAACAAATCGCATGCGGCGGCCTATGCGGTGGTATCTTACCAGACGGCGTACCTGAAGTATTACTATCCGGTGGAGTTTATGGCCGCGCTGATGACGTCTGTTATCGACGCGCCGCTCAAGGTTTCCGAATATATTTATGCCAGCCGGCAGATGGGGATCCGGATCCTGCCTCCGGATATCAATGAGAGCGCGGGGAATTTTTCAGTCAGCCAGGGCAGCATCCGATATGGGCTTGCGGCGATCAAGAGTATCGGGCGGCCGGTGATCCAGGCTATCATTGAGGAACGAAAGGCGAACGGAAAATTTAAGAATCTTAAGGACTTTATTCAGCGCCTGGCCGGAAGGGAAGTCAACAGGCGCATGATAGAAAGTTTTATCAAGGCGGGAGCTTTTGACGGGCTTGGCGGAACCAGAAAGCAGTTTATGATGATCTATATTCAGATTCTGGATCAGGTGAACCAGGAGCGGAAATATTCCGTGACCGGACAGATGACGCTCTTTGATTTGGTGGATGACTCTCAGAAAAAAGAGTTCGAGATCCCGCTTCCGGATGTGGGCGAGTATGAGAAAGAGACTAAGCTTGCATTTGAAAAAGAAGTGATCGGCGTGTATCTGACCGGACATCCGCTGGAAGACTATGAGGAGAAGTGGAAAAAGAATGTTTCCAAAACAACGCTGGACTTCCAGATCGACGATTCCACAGGACGGGCGAAGGTGCGGGACGGAGCCAGAGAAACGGTGGGAGGGATCATTACATCCAAAACGGTCAAATACACGAAGAACAATAAGACGATGGCGTTCCTGACGATCGAGGATCTCGCGGGTACCGTGGAAATAGTGGTATTCCCGAAGGATTATGAAAAGTATCAGCGGCTCATGCAGGAGGACAGCAAAGTATTTATCAGGGGCAGAGTGTCTGAGGAGGACGACGCACCGAGCAAGCTTATCTGCGAGAGCGTCATTCCGTTTGAGAGGAAGCGGCGGGAGCTGTGGATCCAGTATGGCAGCAAGGAAGCGTTTCTGGCGGATGAGGCGCATCTTATGGAAATGCTGAAATCTTCGGAAGGCGACGACTCCGTTGTGATCTTCTGCAGGAAAGAACGGGCGATGAAGAGACTTCCCAAGAATCAGAGCGTATGGATAGAGCCGGGGCTGATGAGCAGATTGACGAATTATTTCGGTGAATCCTGTGTAAAAGTTGTGGAAACATCCATTGAAAACGAGGGATAGTTGGAGTAAAATGATTCCGGAATACAGTGAAATGCATATAGATATTTTTGTAGAAGCAATATGATAAATGATGTAATGGAGGAAGAATTATGGCGGCAAAGAAAGAAATTCGTACAATCGGCGTTTTGACAAGCGGTGGGGACGCGCCGGGAATGAATGCTGCGATTCGCGCGGTTGTCAGAACCGCGTTGGGAAAAGGACTGAAGGTAAGAGGGATCAGAAAAGGGTTTCAGGGATTGATGGACGAGGATATTATAGATCTTTCCGCCCGCGATGTGTCCGACACGATCCAGCGCGGAGGTACGATCCTTCAGACCGCGCGCTGTGAGGAGATGAGAACGGAAGAGGGACAGCAGAAAGCGGCCGCAATCTGTAAAAAATACGGGATCGACGGACTGGTAGTGATCGGAGGGGACGGTTCCTTTGCAGGCGCGCTGAAACTGGCGGAACTGGGAATCAATACGATCGGCCTTCCGGGGACGATCGATCTCGATATCGCGTGTACGGAATATACAATCGGATTTGATACGGCCGTTAATACGGCGATGGAGGCGATCGACAAAATACGGGATACTTCGACTTCGCATGAGAGGTGTTCGATCGTTGAGGTGATGGGAAGAGACGCGGGGTATCTGGCGCTCTGGTGCGGAATTGCCAACGGAGCGGAGAGAATTCTTCTCCCTGAAGAGCATGATTATAATGAGAAAGCGATCATAGAGGATATCCAGGCGTGCAGAAAGCGCGGAAAGAAGAATTATATTATTATCAATGCCGAGGGGATCGGCGATTCCATCAATATGGCAAAGAGGATTGAGGAAGCGACCGGCATGGAAACCCGCGCGACCATTCTGGGCCACATGCAGCGCGGCGGAAGCCCTACCTGCAAGGACCGCGTGTACGCTTCTATTATGGGAGCGATGGCGGTCGATCTTCTGAGCGAAGGAAAAACAAACCGCGTGGTCGGGTACCGCCACGGCGAATACGTAGACTTTGATATCAAAGAGGCCCTTGGCATGAATAAGGGAATCCCGGATTACCAGTATGAGATTGCCAGGGAACTGGCCCTGTAAGGAAGAATGGAAAGTTCGCGAAACGCGCTTTCTATCGCATTTCAGGCGGAGAGGAGATGCAGATTGTGGATCAGAGCGGAAAAAATACCCTGCCGATCGGCGTGTTTGATTCCGGTATCGGAGGACTGACGGTAGCGAGGGAATTGATGCGCCAGCTGCCGGATGAAAATATCATTTATTTTGGCGACACCGCGAGGCTGCCGTACGGAAGCAAATCCAGGGATAATATTATCCGGTTTTCACGTCAGATCATCCGCTTTCTGGTGTCAAAGCAGGCGAAGGCGATCGTAATTGCCTGTAATACGGCCAGCGCGCTGGCGCTGGACGTGGTGAAGCAGGAGTTTGACGTTCCGATTGTCGGAGTGATTGTCCCAGGGGCAAGGGCGGCGGTCCGGGAGAGCGTAAATCACAGGATCGGCGTGGTGGGGACCGAGAGTACGATCCGCAGCCAGGCTTATACTAAGGCTATCCGGTCTATGGAGTCTGACGCCGTCGTGATCGGAAAGGCCTGCCCTCTGTTTGTCCCTCTGGTGGAGGAGGGATTTGCGAAGCATAATGTGACGGGGGAGATCATCGATTATTATCTGAGGGATTTCGTGGAGTCCCAAATCGATACCATGATCCTGGGATGTACGCATTATCCGCTTCTTCGCTCCCGGATCAGGGAGTATCTCGGAGACCGGGTGCAGATTGTCAACCCCGCCTATGAGGCGGCTATGGACGTGAAGGCGATCCTGGAAAAGGAGCAGAGCGTGAATGACAGTGGGAATCTGGCCAGGTACGAGTTTTATGTCAGCGACGCGGCGGAAAAGTTCAAGCAGTTTGCGAATTCCATTCTGCCGTATGATGTGGAGACTATTCGGAAGATTAATATTGACGAGTATTAGAGGTTGACGGATATCAGGTGAGAGTATGACGAAAGATGTGTTGATCAGTATATCGGGACTGCATTTCGAGCTGACGGATGCGGGCGGCGAGGCGGAACCGATCGAAGTCATTACGCCGGCGTCGTATTATTTTAAAAACGGCAGGCATTATGTGATCTACGACGAGGTGGTAGAGGGCCTGCCGGGAAAGATTAAAAATACGATCAAGATAACGGACGACCGCCTCTTTGAGATCAGAAAAACCGGACTTACGGATACCTGCATGGTATTTGAGAAGGACCATATCCATATGAGCAGTTATCAGACGCCCTTCGGGAGTATTGTTCTTGGGATCCGCACAAAGGACATGAATGTGGAGGTCCGGGAAAACGATATGGACGTGCGCATTTTCTATGAGCTGGACGTGAACCATGAACCGCTGTCCAACTGCCGGATGAATGTGCATATCAGAGGAAAAGATCTGCAGTCATAAAAATCCCCCTGTTTCTCAGACGAAAACGGGGGATTATTGATTTATTTTTTTTTCCTGAACCTTGAGAAAAAGCCTTTCTTCTTTTCCGGCACGTCCAGAGGACCGCGAAGCCCCCGAACTTTGGTAATGTAGAGGCCGCTTACCGTGGCCTTCACTTCTTTTTTTACGGGGATTGACGGGAAGATCTGAGCGTCGCACATTAAAGTCATGATTTTTGGACCGACCTTCGCCTTCACGACCGGCACCTTGGAACGGCGCAGGTATTTGGGCGTACCCTCTACCACGGCTGCCGGCAGGCCCGCCTGTTTGAGAGGAAGCTTAGCTTTATCAATGATCAACAGGGAAACGGTCTGTGAAACTGCATCCATCTGCTCTTTTTGTGCCGCCTGCTTTTTTTCCATCCGTTTTCCTACGAAATACAGCGCAATCAGGGCAATGATCAGCACAGCCAGTATTATTAACAAAATGATCGTCAGTGTTTTCACGGGGAATCCTCCTATGCATAAATTTTTTCGCAAACCATATTCTAACATTGTTTGTTCTGAAGTGCAAGTGATTTGATGTTTTAGGGACATTTTATATGTGCGGTATGATATAATAGATACGAAACGAAACGCGCGGATTACAGATGGATTTGAGGTGGGAAGATGCTGGAAACGGCGGGGAGAGTGATTCAGGCTGTGTTGTGGTGGGTCATGGATCACCTGGTATTCATTAATATTGTATTGTCGGTGCTGATCATTTTCTTCCAGAGAAAAAATCCGACGACCGTATGGGCCTGGCTTTTGGTACTGTACTGCCTTCCGGTTCTTGGATTTTTCCTGTATCTGATTCTTGGACAGAATTTTCGAAAAGAACGTATGTTTAAGATGAAGGAGATTGAAGGCGAGGTCAAGTATGCCGTCCGGCGCCAGGAGGAGTCGATTTACCGAAAGCAGCTCAGGCTGAAAGATCCGGAACTGGAACGGTTCAGAAGCCTGATCCTCTACAACCTGAACGAGGGAGAGTCTGTGCTGACGGACAACAATGATATCCGGGTCTACACGGACGGAAAAGAGAAATTCCGTGCGCTGATCAACGAGATGGAGCATGCAAGGAATTATATTCATCTGCAATATTATATTATTAAAAAGGATGAGCTGTGGGAGGAGATCGAGAAGGTTCTGATCCGCAAAGCGAGGCAGGGCGTGGAGGTGCGCGTGCTGTTCGACAGCATGGGCTGCCGGACGATGCGGAAGAGGGACTGGATGAGGCTGCAGGCCGCCGGAGTCAAAACGGCGGAATTTTTCCCGGCGGTGCTGGGGAAGCTCCAGCTGCGGGTCAATTACCGGAACCATAGAAAAATCGTGGTAATTGACGGAAGGATCGGATTTGTGGGAGGATTCAATATCGGGCGGGAATATCTGGGACTGGATCGCCATTTTGGATATTGGAGGGATACCCATCTGTGCATTGAAGGGTCGTCGGTGACTTCGCTGGCGGTTCGGTTTGTACTGGACTGGAATTATGCGGCGGGGGAAAATCTGTTTCTGGAAGACCGGCTGTTTAAGATTCCTGCATATATCAGAAGCGGAAAAGATCCGGTTCAGATCATTTCCAGCGGTCCGGATTCCGGGAACCAGATTATAAGGAACAACTATCTCAGGCTGATCCATATGGCAAAAGAGCGGGTCTATATCCAGACGCCGTATTTCATTCCGGACGAAGATATTCTGGAGGCGCTGAAAATCGCGGCCAAATCGGGGATCGATGTGCGGATCATGGTACCCTGCAAGCCGGATCACCCGTTTGTATACTGGGCAACGTATTCCTATCTGGGGGATATGATCCATGCGGGAGCAAAGTGCTATACGTATGATGATGGTTTTATTCACAGCAAATGCCTGTGCGTGGACGGACTGGCGAGCTGCGTGGGCACCGCAAATATGGATATTCGCAGTTTCAGTCTCAATTTTGAAGTGAATGTGACGGTGTATAGCGCGAAAACCACACATAAGCTTGAAGAGGAATTCCGGAAGGACATTTTAAAATGTACGCTGATCACAAAGAAGCAGTACGATTCCAGAAATTTGCTTGTGCGCGCGCGGGAACAGGTGTGCCGGCTGTTGTCGCCCCTGCTGTAACCTGCTGTAACCGCAGGATTTCCGCGGAAGGGCAAAAACGTGAAAATCTTGTGAAAAAGGTTTCTTTTCACGGGTAAATATGTCATAATAGAGGTCGGTAGTTTTACATACCAATAGAAAAAATAAGAGGTGCAGTATGAAAAGAAAAATTGCGTTAGTGTTGACGGCGGGTATGCTGTCCGTGTCGCTGTTTGGATGCTCCGGCAAACAGGCGTCCGGAAACGGGGAGCCGACGGGCGAGGCGTCCAATGAATATGTCACCGTGTCCGGATATAACGGGATTCAGGTGGACAAAGTGGATAAAGCGGAGGAAGTTACGGATGAGGAGATCGAATCCTACATTCAGTCTATCTTAAGTCAGAATGCGACAGATGAGGAAGTGACCGGCCGGGCGGTACAGGAGGGAGATACCGCAACCATCGATTATGTGGGGAAAATGGGTGGAGAAGAATTTGAAGGCGGAAGCGCGGAAGACTATCCCCTTGTGATCGGATCAGGGAATTTTATCGACGGTTTTGAGGACAGCGTTGTCGGCCATGAGATCGGAGATACCTATGACTGGAACGGAAAGTTCCCGGATGATTATACCAGTACGGATCTTGCCGGCAAGGACGTGGTGTTTACGATTACGGTAAAAGGGATCAGCCAGTCGAAAACGCCGGAGTTGACGGATGAATTTGTGAAAACAGTGTCCGATGAGTCTGAAACAGTGGATCAATATCGGGCGGAAGTGAAGAAGACGCTGGAGGAGACCGCGCAGGAAAACTACCAGACGGCTCTGAATGCGGAAGTGTGGGCGGCGGTTCTGGATAAGGCGGAAGTTCTCTCTTATCCGGAGGATGAGGTCAGTAAGACCAAAAATCTCTATATCGACCAGTATAAGCAGGCGGCGGAGTATTATGGGATGGATTACGAGGAGTTTGTGCTGGGAAACGGCGCCTCATCCCTGGAGGAATTTGAGCAGCAGGCCGACGACGCCGCAAGGACAAGCATAAAGGGAAATCAGGTCGCGCAGGCGATTGCGGAAGCAGAGGGCCTGACGCCGACGGATGAGGAATTTGAACAGAAGATGGAAGAGATGGCCGAACAATATGGGTATGAAAGCGTTGACGCGATGAAAGAAGTGGCGGATGACGATACCCTGAGAGGCATTATTCTGCAGAATGTGGTGACCGAGTGGCTGGCTGAGCATTGCGTTCAGGTAGAACCGGCCGAGGATGAGGACGCCGACAGCGCGGATTCGGCCGCAGCCGACGACGCCGGAAGCGCGGATACCGCGAAATAGAGGGCGGCGGGAGCAATGTGAAAAAACTGCCGTTACCGTCCGCGGGATGGCGGTAGATCGATATGCGGAAAACCGCAGAAGCAAACCGCTCCCCGGAAATGCATAACGAAAACCACCCCTGCATAGATTGTAAAAAACGATTTGTGCAGGGGCTTTTAAATGAAAGATTATATTGAGGAGCGGGCGCTGGAGATCGCATATTATATTATTGAACATAAGGCAACGGTGCGGCAGACAGCAAAACAGTTCGGGGTGAGTAAGAGTACGATACATAAGGATGTAACAGAACGGCTTCTTCAAATTAATCCATCTTTGGCGGCAGAGGCAAGGAAGGTATTAGATTTAAATAAATCCGAGCGTCATATCAGAGGTGGACTTGCTACCAGAGAAAAATACCTTCATCAGCATTCATAGCGTGAAAAAGGGGCGTAAGACAATCCGATCAATTGTTTTGCGTTCTTTTTTTATCTTGTAACTTCTAACGGAGCATCTTATAATATAAAAAATTAAGGGTGAAAGAATGACAGAAAAGGAAAAAAGGACGGATTGAATCGGATGTGATGGGACATGCCAATATTTGCCCGCAGATCGTAAGTGCATTCATCCTGTTTTGGAGTTTTTATTCAGATATTGATTGCTATGGATGTGATCAGTATTAGTGAAAATGTGATCCTGATTTATGGTTTGCGCTGCGGGACGGGGAAGATTGATATTTCTATGCTGGTCTCATCTGCGATGGCGACGGAGCTGATCCCGTACTGTGGTCTGGATGATTATTGCATTACTCATTTGACAAATTTATGTTTGGCGGGGAGACGAAGAAGTATGAGGGGTACTCTCTGCTATCTCTACGTGGATTTTCTGAGGGAGCTGGTTGGGACCGGCTTTTGTGGGGAAATGAAAAAGGCGGGGATCGTGTGAGAATGGGAAAAGAATTCGGGGAAAATAAGGATAAGCGTTGTAAATCATTTCCGGCTATTTTATAATATATTACGTCAAATGAAAAGAAACACTTAATGAGCGATGATGTAAAGATACAAGGGAGGAACGCAGGTGAAGAGAGAACTGGTGATCGTGTTGGATTTCGGCGGGCAGTATAATCAGCTTGTGGCAAGACGCGTCCGCGAATGCAGCGTATATTGTGAGATCTATTCCTATAAGACGGATATTGAGACGATTAAGAGGATGAATCCGAGGGGAATTATCCTGACCGGAGGACCGAACAGCTGCTATGAGGAAAATTCTCCGACATACAGCAGAAAATTGTTTGAGCTTGGCATTCCGGTGCTGGGGCTGTGCTACGGCGCGCAGCTGATGATGCATGTGCTGGGCGGAAAGGTGGAGCGCGCGCCGGTCAGGGAATATGGCAAAACGGAAGTCCTGATCGACAAGGCGGATTCCCGGGTCTTGAAGGGCGTCTCTGAAAAAACGATCTGCTGGATGAGCCATTTTGATTATATCTCTCAGGTAGCGCCGGGGTTTGAAATTACTGCTCACACGGCGGATTGTCCGATAGCGGCGGCTGAGAACGAGGATGCGGGATTGTACGCGATTCAGTTCCATCCGGAGGTGCTGCACACGGTGGAGGGTACGAAGATGCTGTATAATTTCGTGCGCTGCGTGTGTGGATGCAGCGGAGACTGGCGTATGGATTCTTTTGTGGAAACTTCGATCCGGGCGATCCGGGAGAAGGTGGGCGATGGAAAGGTACTTTGCGCGCTTTCGGGCGGTGTGGATTCCTCTGTGGCGGCGGTGATGCTTTCCAAAGCGATCGGGAACCAGCTAACCTGTGTATTCGTGGATCACGGCCTTTTGCGAAAGGACGAGGGAGATGAAGTTGAGGCTATCTTCGGACCGAAGGGAGATTACGATCTGAATTTTGTGCGGGTTAATGCGCAGGAACGATTTTATGAGAAGCTGGCCGGCGTGCAGGAACCGGAAATAAAGAGAAAAATTATCGGGGAAGAATTTATCCGTGTATTTGAGGAGGAGGCCAGGAAGATCGGAAAGGTCGATTTCCTTGTGCAGGGCACAATTTATCCTGACGTCGTCGAGAGCGGTCTGGGAGGAGAGTCGGCGGTGATCAAGTCCCATCACAATGTGGGCGGTCTGCCGGATTATGTAGATTTTAAAGAGATTATTGAACCTCTGCGCGATCTGTTTAAGGATGAAGTAAGAAAGGTCGGAATGGAGGTGGGTCTTCCGGAAAAGCTGGTCTACAGACAGCCGTTTCCGGGGCCTGGACTGGGCGTTCGGATCATTGGAGAAGTGACCGCTGAGAAGGTGCGGATCGTGCAGGAGGCGGATGCTATTTACCGAGAGGAGATGGATGCAGCCGGGCTGAACCGTACGGTCGGGCAGTATTTTGCAGCATTGACGAATATGCGCAGCGTAGGCGTTATGGGGGATGAGAGAACCTACGACTACGCCGTAGCCCTGCGCGCGGTGAATACGATTGATTTTATGACCGCGGAGGCGGTGGAAGTGCCTTATGAGATTCTTGGCCGGGTGATGAGCCGGGTGATCAATGAGGTGAAGGGCGTCAACCGGGTGCTGTATGATCTGACGAGCAAGCCGCCGGGGACGATAGAATTCGAATGATGAAACGGACTTAAAAAAGCCAGTATTTATGCGGGTTCGCGGCATTTCAACAGGTCTTTTGATAACAATTTGATAACAGTTTAGGATTATTTGAAAATATAGAGCTGACAGATTTTTTGAAAGGAAGTCTGTTGGCTCTTTTGTGTAGGTTAAGGCAGAATCGGGGATAAAGAAAAGTTATATTTTATGAAGGACTTTGTAATTTGCGAACTTTTAACCCACAGCAAAAAGTGTTATACTTTAAATGACGTAAATTATTAGACAGAAATAGATTTGAGGAGCAAAAAGAATTTCGTTTATTACTTGTTAATGTATTTACTGAAGAAGAAAAAGATTATTATAGTATAAATATTCCGGGAGGATTTAAGGATGTTACAAGGGCAAGGTATCGGAATGACTCACAAACTGGCTCTTCCTACTCTTATTGCATTACTCTATAGGACTTCGGAGACCAGTTCAGAGATCAATGGTTGTCCTTGGAGACTTCAGTATTGATGGCATAATTATGAAGGTAGATAACCTTGCAAGCACATTGCAGGTGTGTCTTGATAGTGGTGCGAAAAAAGTATTATTGCCACAGACATCAGCAGTTGATCTGGGAACAGTACCGGCTGAACTTATGAGTAGTTTTAGCTTGGTGTTCTATCAAAGCGCTAAGGATGCTGTGTTTAAAGCGTTAGGGGGGGTAATAAATGGAATTAGTTTTTGCTGGTTGGATATTGCCTATACTCCAGAATTACATAAGTGAAATTGTTCTTGATGGAAATGAGGGACTTCTTAAAAAGTGGAAACATAAGAAGTTTCTTAAGAGACTTAATAAGGAAATAATAGACTTTTGCAACAGAAATGAATGTCTCTATATAGATTCAGGAGCATTTGAGTATTTTGTTAGGGAAACAGATTTTCTTAAGAAAATAGTCGATAGAGCGGTTTCTGTGGAAATCAAAGAATCCGACAAAGCTTTTTGGTCTGCTTGGACAAAAAAAGCTAGGGATATTGCTAATGCAGAAGGTGTTGCGTTTTCCAATAATGAGGAACATATAGTCAAGGAATTATGTGTTCTTATTGATAACCATGTTAGATCTTATTATAACAATAAACTTTCTGAGGAACAGAAAGTTATTGTTGCTAATCATCTTAGAGCATTTGCAAAGATTAACGAAACCCTCATAGATTTAAAAGATGGTATTAATGAAGAAAATAAAAATCAAACAGAGGTACTGCTTAATGCGATTAAGGGTATTAATGTTATTGGAAATTCAGAGGCAGAATTGCTATCGAAAATATTGATAGCCAACATATGGGAAGGTCGAATAAAAGAGTTTGAAGAATTGGCTTCGGTTGTGAAGGATAAATCATCTGATTTGAAAAATCTGTATGAATGTATAAATAATATTTTTATTACAAATACAGGATTTAAGGCTACAGACAACCTTGAAAAAATAGAAAATAGTACTATTAGAGATAATGTGATAAGAGCAATTGCTCCAATACTATTTTTAAATCATATATCTATTGTAAAGCTTTCAGATTTTGTAACAGGTAGTTCTTTGAAAACCATTGTGAGTAGTATGGAATCAGGAGATTGGGGACAAGTATTTACAAAATCTGTTACTGAAAAGTCAGGTGTAGAAGTGCATAACTTTGAACTAATAAGAAGTTACTATATGAGGAGGCGTGGCTTGTAAAACAGGTTGTTATTGTGTACTTATATGAGGAAAGATCGTTTAATGCGTCAGCTGCCATGATGGATTTATCAAAAGATGCTGATACTTGGCTTACACGTATTTTAATTGCTGATAGATGCATTGATTCAATAATTAGTAACAAAAGTCCTGATAAAGCAGTGGATGAAGTGGCATTAGTTGCTGAAAGAATAAAAAAAGAGGAATCCCTATATATGTCATTATCACAGAGCCTTAGAGTTTTATTTGTTGGAATTCAG
>CANRMH010000017.1 GCA_947631695.1 uncultured Lachnospiraceae bacterium
AGCTGCTCCCTGTCAATAAATCCACGCTTATACGCGATCTCCTCGATGCAGGAAACATACAGTCCCTGCCGTTTCTGGAACGCCGCAACGAAGTCGGCCGCGTCCAGAAGCGCGTCATGGTTGCCCGTGTCCAGCCAGGCGAATCCCCGTCCGAGCGTCTCCACGTGCAGGTCGCCCCGCTCCAGATATACCTGGTTGACGCTGGTAATCTCGATCTCTCCTCTGGGCGACGGCTTCACATTTTTTGCGATCTCCACGACGTCGTTGTCATAAAAATACAGCCCCGGCACCGCGTAATTGGATCTCGGCTTCTCCGGTTTCTCCTCTATGGAGACCGCCTTTCCGTTTTCGTCAAATTCCACGACTCCGTATTCCCTCGGATCTCTGACATAGTATCCAAAGATGGTGGCTCCCTTCTCCCTGGCCGCCGTTCTGGCCAGAACGCTTGAAAAACTCTGGCCATAAAAAATATTGTCGCCCAGGATCAGCGCGACCCTGTCGCCGCCAATAAAATCTTCCCCTATTATAAATGCGTCCGCAAGTCCGCGCGGCTCCTCCTGCACCCGGTATGCAAACTTCATTCCGAGCTTTTCTCCCGTCCCGAGCAGTTCCCGGAAAACCGGCAGATCTCTCGGCGTGGAAATGATCAGCACTTCCCGGATGCCCGCCAGCATCAGGATGGACAACGGATAATAGATCATCGGTTTATCGTACACCGGCATGATCTGTTTCGACACTGCTTTTGTCAGCGGATACAGTCTGGTTCCCGCTCCGCCCGCCAATATAATTCCTTTCATATAACCTCCCTGGCAATCTCTTATGAATGCAAACTAGCAGTATCGTAAGATACTGCTGTTTTGATCATTGATACATTTCTTCGTAATACTTCTGATAGTCCCCGCTGGTGACATTTCTCATCCAGTCCTCATGTTCGAAGAACCATTTGATGGTCAGCCGGATCCCCTCCTCGAACCGGGTCTCCGGGTACCAGCCGATCTCCCGCTTTATCTTGTCCGGGGCGATCGCGTATCGCCTGTCATGCCCTTTCCGATCTTCCACATACGTGATCAGCTTCTCGCTGACCAGTTCTTTTCTCGGATCCTTCTCGGGGAGCATCTCCTGCAGGGTGTCAAGAATAATGTGGATGATCTCGATATTCTGCTTTTCATTGTGGCCGCCGATATTGTAGGTCTCAAAAAGCCTTCCCTGCTCCTGGACCATATCGATCCCCTTCGCATGGTCCTCCACATACAGCCAGTCCCTGACGTTCTTCCCGTCGCCGTAAACCGGAAGCTTTTTCCCCTGCAGCGCGTTGTTGATGATCAGCGGGATCAGCTTCTCCGGAAACTGATACGGGCCGTAGTTGTTGCTGCAGTTGGTAATGTTCGCCGGGAAACGGTAGGTGTCCATATAGGATTTCACCAGCATATCGGAAGACGCCTTGCTCGCAGAATAAGGGCTGTGGGGATCATACGGAGTCGTCTCATAGAAGAATTCATCCTCTTTTTCCAAAGAACCGTACACCTCGTCCGTAGACACGTGAAGAAACTTCTTATTCTCCCGAAAGGTGCCGTCCGGAAGCTCCCAGGCCGCTTTCGCGGCGTTCAGCATCACAAGCGTTCCCAGCACGTTGGTCCTGACAAAGACCTCCGGATTCCGGATGCTTCTGTCCACATGGCTCTCCGCCGCAAAATGCACCACCCTGTCGATCTCATTTTCCTCAAAAATCCTGCCGATCGCTTCGGAATCGCAAATGTCCGCCCTGATAAACGTATAGTTCTCCCTTGCCTCAACATCTTTCAGATTCTCCAGATTTCCCGCATATGTCAGCTTGTCCACGTTGATAATGCGGATCTCATTATCGTATTTTCGAAACATGTAATGAATATAATTCGAGCCGATAAAGCCTGCTCCGCCTGTTACCAGATAAGTTCTCATATAAATTTCCTCCAAAATGTTCCAGCAATACTTTTTTTATTATAGCATTTCATCCCAAAAGGTTCAACTGCCTTTTCAACCTTATTTTTTACCTTATTTTGGCTTTTCAACCGCCTCTTCCAATGCTATAATAATCCTGAATTTTCAACGGCAAGCCGCGCGCGAAAACGGCGCGCAGGGAAAAATACTGCAAAGGAGACGCCTTATGAAACGAATCTTTATACACGCTTTTACGGCCGGCAACCTGGGGGACGATCTGATGGTCAGGATCCTGTGCGAGCGCTACCCGAAGGTCAGATTTTACCTGTGCGCCGACGAATCCTACCATGAACGTTACGCCGACATAAAAAATCTGAGCGTCTACGCCCCGTCCGACCGCAAAACCAGGCTTCTGAACAAGTACCTTCCGAAGCTTCCCAAGCACATTCCCAACGTATGGAACTATCTGATCGCGCGCGCAGACGCGGCCGTGCATATCGGCGGCTCCGTCTTCACGCAGCACTTTGACGATTTCTCATCCTTTTACCAAGTGGATGAAAACCTCCTCCGCTGCAGCCAAAACCTGTTCGTCATCGGAGCAAATTTCGGCCCGTATACGGATCCCGAATACTATAAAGCGTACCGGAGGCTTTTTCCGTCCTACGCGGGGATTTCCTTCAGGGACAGATTTTCATCCGAATTATTCTCCGATCTTCCCAACGTCCGCTATGCCCCGGACGTCGTGTTCAATTACCGTCCTTCCGGAACGGCGGCCGAAAAAAAGCAGGTCGCATTTTCCGTCATCGAGATGGAAAGCCGCGGCGGCAAATACGGCATCAGCGAATATGCGGATTCGTACCGCTCGTTTACAGCCGCGCTGATGAAAAAATATATCCGGCTGGGATATGAGATCCAGCTGGTTTCCTTCTGCAATCGCCAGGGCGACGACAGGGAAATACAGGCGCTCGTCTCCGAAATGTCCCCGGAGGAACGTTCGTCCGTACACACCTTCCTGTACACAACAAACCTGGAAGAATGCCTGCGGATCTTCCGGGAATCCGAAATTGTCGTGGGAACCCGATTCCACAGCATCGTTCTGGGAATGCTGTTCCGAAAGAAGCTCATCCCGATCATTTACGACTCCAAAACAACGCATTTTCTGGACGACCTGCAGTACAAAGAATATCTGACACTGGACGCGCTAAAAAATACAGACATCGACGCTCTGGTCGAAAAAACCGAACATTCCGCGCCAATCTCTGTATCTGCTCTTGTGCGCGACGCACAAAATCAGTTTTCATTTCTTGATTCTTTTCTGAACAGATAATTTCATTCAGGGTTTCAGCCTGTGTCTGAAGGAGCGGAGCGCCGACGCAAGCTTCCACACTTTCGATCCGAGGATCTCATCCAGTTCCCTCTGTTTTTCCTGAAGGGACAGGCCGGCCTTTCTCAGTTCCTCTTCCAGCTCCTGTCTCTCACGCGCGACCCACTGATCCACCATACAGCTTTTTCCCGTCCATTGGTAAAAATCTTTCGCCGTAAAATGGTATTTTTCCTCCAGTATGCGGCAGGTCTCCTGATCCCTCAAAAGCTCCTCCATCATCTGCATGCCGTAGATCGGCGACGGAGCCCCGTCAAAGGATCCGTACAGCAGCAAAAACGCCTTCTCGCACTTCAGTTCCTGAGGCGTCCTGGAGGACGGATCCTGAAATTCCTCCGCAAACGTCTCTATGAACGTCCCGTCATCCAGATGATCCAGCATATCCCTCTGTATCAGGAGGTGTTCGTAAAACATACGGACCCTGTCCTCTCTGGCGTAGGAGCTGGTGTTGACCTTTCCCCCGTCAAAAAAACGTCTCAGCGCTGCAAGCCGCTTCGGCATCACGTAGAGCTGATGTCTGCGCGCGATCCTCACCCAGTAGTCGAAATCGCTCAGCTGCCGGTACGCCGGATTATAATCGCCCGTTTCCTCCACCACGCTTCTCTCTATCATAACCGAAGACTGGCACAGACAGTTTCCATAGTGAAAAAATCGTTTCAGCCAGTCGGTCCTCTTCCTGTTCTCGGCCTGTAGGAGATAGAAAAGCTCCGGATCCCTGTCATTCGCCAGCCGGTCATATTCATCCAGAATGTCCACCCAGGCAAAACAGACTTTGCTTTCAGGGTGGGACGCAAAAAATTCCACCTGTTCCTTCAGCTTCTCCTCATACCAGATATCATCGCTGTCGATTCTTGCCAGATAATCTCCCTCCAGCAGATGGAGTCCCGTATTCGTCGCGTGGCAGATATGGCGGTTCTTCTCCTGGGGATAAAACGCGATTCTCGCATCCCTGTCCGCGTACTCCCTGATCACGCTGCAGGAATCGTCCGTCGACCCGTCGTCAATGATCAGAAGGCGGAACTCGGGGTACGTCTGGTTCAGAACGCTCTCTATGCTCTTGCCGATGCGCTCTCCATGATTATAGTTCACCATCAGAATATCTATCTTCGGTTTAAAAGCCATATTGATTCCTCCGCCACTCAGAGAGTTCCCGAATCCGGATACATACCGGAAGCAATCAGTTCCCTGACCGCCTGCACCACGGTTTCCTTGTCCTCCTTATATGTCACTCCGAACCATTTGTCGTTGGAATAAAGCACCCGGACTTCTATCCGGTCCTGTACGAGCAGTTCCCCGATAAATGTAGGAAGCAGAAATTCCGCTTTGGTGCAGTCATCCCCGGCCGCGCCGAAAAACTCCTCGAACCCTTCTTCCAGCACGTCGAAAAACGCGGGCGTCAGCCCCCACATATTCATGGATACGACCGAATCAAGGCAAAGCCCTTCGTCTCCTTCTTCCGACTTAATGTCTGTTCCGTCCGAAGTCCTCTGGATATCGTGGGTTTCCCTGATCCGCAGCAGCCTGTGTTCCTCATCCACCCTGCACACGCCCCGGGTTACGCCGCCGTTATCGCTCAGAGTATTCCCAAGCACAAAGCCAACCATGCATGCCCTCAGTTTTCCATCCTGCGCTCTTCCCTGCTCCATCAGACACGCGTAGGCTTCCCGGTAAGCCTCCTTCCCATAATAATCGTCCGCGTTGATCACGAGGAAGGGTTCCCTTATCAGATCCCTGCAGCAGAGAATTGCCTGTCCGGTCCCCCACGGTTTCGTCCTGCCGCGGATGCATCCCCGGTATTTCTCCGGAATATCCTCCAGCTCCTGATATGCGTATTCTACCTGCACCTTCCGCTCGATCCTCCGGCCGATGATTTCCTTAAAATCCTTCTCCAGATCTCTTCTGATTACAAACACTACCTTGTCGAATCCGGCTTCCAGGGCGTCATAGATCGAATAATCCATGATGATCTCCCCGTTTGGCCCCACCGGTTCCAGCTGTTTGATCCCGCCTCCGAAACGGCTGCCGATTCCGGCCGCCATGATCACTAATGTTGCCTGTCCCATCTCTTCCTCCTTCGCATCACTGTCCTGCTGTATGCAATGTTGTCACGGTCTCTCCCACCTTCGTCTGTCCGCCGTTTTCGTCTATCACGTACACATGAATATAGAGTTCACCCGACGGGTTCTGGTAGTGCGGAATGTATACGCCGGCGCCATAAGAGCCGTCCTCGTTCTGCTGCATCTGAATCCACTGCAGGTCTCCCTGATCCTCCGCCGACCACACCGCGATCTGCACCGTCTGGATCGCCGCATCCAGTTCCGCATTCTCAAGGTTTCCCACCGCAACCGGCATATATCCCGTTTCCGCGTCATAATCCCCGGCGATCACTGTCGCCTGCTTCTTTTCCCTTTCTCTTTCCTGCAGCTTTTCGCTGTTAAGGTCAATATCCGCAAGTTCCTCCATGAACTTTGACTTTTTGGACGTCTCCCTCACCGCCATGCCAAGTCCCACGCGCTCCACGATCGTCTGCTGCGGCGAGAACAGATTGGCTCCCAGTCCGAGCCTGTCCCCCTCGATCGTCGCGCCGAGGCTGGCGATCGTGGTCGGGAACATATCGTAAGTGGTATAATTTCTCTGGAAATCATTCTCCCTCTGTATCGCCGAATTTATGAAGCAGGTATACACGCGCCGACCGCAGTCAACCACCATATCTTCACAGAAATCGGAATCCATCGTCAAATGGTCTCCCACCAGGACGACCGTCGTATTTTCATAAAAATCCTGCTGTCTGATCCAATCGACAAACTCCTTCAGCTGCCGGCTGGAACAGGATATCACATTGCCGTATCGATTATCCCCAAAAGTATCGTCGCACAGATTACAGACATACCCGTCCTCAAAATGGGTGTCTACCGTCAGCATGGTCAAATTGAACGGTTCCTCCTGCGAGGCAAGCTCCAAAAGCTTCTTCCGGGCAAACTCAAACAGCTTCTGATCCTCATATCCCCACCACACACGGTAGTCTTCCGGAATCCAGCCATTTTCAATCGCATAATTGTAATCTATAATATCATAATTTCCATGCTGCGTAAAATATAATCTCCTGCCGCCGAAAGTCGCGTCCGAACCGCACAGAAAAGTCTGGGAATACCCTTCCTTCTCAAGGATATCGCCGAGAGTCACCTCGCCCGGGAAAAAGGAGTCCTGAGTATCCATGCTGTTTCCCTCGATATCTATCTTGAGCGGAAGCCCCGACGTATGCGCGACGATCGCCCCGGCCGTCCATGTCGCTCCGGGCATGGTATGGCCGCCCGCAACTTTGTCAGGGCCGGAAAAATCCTCGTTTTCTTTCGCCAATTCCGTAAGCTCCGGGATAAAGTTCTTCTCAAATCCCCCGCCGGACTCTGCGTCCATGTACGTCATTTCCATAGACTCCAGGAAGATATAGATCAGGTTCCTTTTCCTTTCCGGAAATGTAATTTCAACGTTCCTCGGATCTACGTAATTATCGTCGATAAAAGTGGAATATGTAGAGCTGTTATCCATATATCCTTTGACGTCAAGATTCGTCCAGGTATAATGGAGAAAATACCACGCCGACGCCACCGCGGCGATCAGGCACACGCACACGACCGCCCAGTATTTTTTGTACGATTTCCGGACCCCGATAAAAAGAACCGCCGCAGCGATCAGGATCAAGACCGCCGGAACCGCACACTGATTGATATACCCCACGATCATCTCTTCATTCGTCCCCTCAAGGGGCGCTTCCAGATGATAGACCAGCTCTTCCATCGTAAGATTGCTCCACGTCCGGAACATCCAGCAAACGCTGAAGCTAAGCAGGGCGGAAAGTCCGCACAGCAAAGCCACAATCCCTGAAAGTATGAATTTGATAAATTTCAGGAAATATAAGAATCCTCGTTTTTTTGCATTCATTCTTCTGTATCCTACTCCTCGCGCCTTTGTATTTACAGACATGAGAACAGGCATATGCGCTTTTCCCACAATGCCTGTCCCCTCGTCGTATTCTCTTCGTCTTTTTGTTCTTACGTCCGGCCGTTCTATTCTCCCAGGCCGTCCTCGATCGCTTTCACCATCGCCGCCAGGGCCTCCCCCTCGTCCTCGCCTTCACAGATCAGTTCAATCTCGTCCCCCCGCTTCACGCACGCTCCCAGTACGCTCAGCACGCTCTTTGCATTCGCAGACATCGTCCCTTTCTGAAAAGTGATTCGGCTTTTGAATTTCACGGCCATGTTGCAGAAAATCCCTGCCGGTCTCAAGTGGAGTCCCGTAGGATTTGTAATTTTTACTTTTTGGCTTACCATGACATCCTCCCCTTTAATTAGATTTTATTTCCAGAACAATTTCTATTTCCACATCATTTTCCAGCGAGCAGTTGTCCGGCAGTTCAATGGCGACGGGAACCACATGGATCCCCTCCTCCGTTATTCCCTTCAGATCAATGCTCGCCGCCTTCTCGATATTCAGTATGTCCAGCGTCTCCTGCGGTCCCCGGACATGGATATCAAGGTCGTCCGTCACATTATATCGCATGTTGTAAGCATCGTCCAGATTTTTTATCTCTATGGAACCCACCGGAAGCCTGAAGCTCTTCGTGCCGTCCTTTTCCACAGAAATATTTACATAAATATTTTTTCCGTTCTCATCTACCAATCGCGTGCCTTCGGGGAGATACGGCGAAATATCGATCGTCTTCTCCTTCTTCCCGGAGATCTCTTTGAAATTCAATTCCTCCGCGGGAATATAAATCCTGTCAATCCCGTCCAGCACGCTCTGCTCTCCGGCTATCTGGATCCTCCACGGCGTATGTTCGATCTCCGCAATGGAATATCCTTCCTTTGCAGTGACCCCGGACGTGTCAACTACCACCGAAACGCGCTTCGTATTCAGCAGGCGCACTTTGACGTCCACTCCGAGACTGCTGAGATTGTTGCCCAGCCTGGACTGGTCGATCACATTATTATCCGCGTCGTACAGCACAAGGGAGGACGCGAGCACCGTATCTTTGGCAAGTCCCGACACGTCCACCGTCGCCGTCACCTTATTGATCCTGTTGATGATGGATTTCGGTCCGTTGATCGTTACCTTCTCCGGATTCACGGATATCTCGCCCAGCGCGTATCCGTCCCTGACGCTCCCCACGGTCACAGGCGTGATCGAATACGTCATGCTGGCGTTGTCTTCGATCTCCACCTGCAGATTTCGCGGATTCGAAACTGCACTGACATACTCGTTCGCGTACTCCGGAATGTCAACGTCGATGGGAATCTGCGATTCCAGATACAGTTCCTTCATATCCGCCGTCGCCAGGATATCCTCGGCTTTGATGCGGTTCAGCACGGACCGTTTCGCCTCCACGGTGACATACACCGTCTGCGTGTCGTCCACGATCTGATATGTCTTCTGGTCGGCAGTGATGATCTCACCGTGTTCCACTGTCACAGGAATCCCCGCATAGCTGCGGCTGGTGATCGGATCGTCGATATTGACCACGATCAGCCACAGCAGAAAAGCAAACAGAAAGGCCAGCAGTTTAAGGCCGATATTATTTGTCAGACTTCTTTTCATGTACCCGCCTTCCTTTCCACCTTTCAAATATGCCTGCCGTCTCCGGTTTTTTATCCTGTATGCTGCACAGCCTTTCCACGAGCTGCTGCGCCGACAGTTCGCGCACAAGGCGGCCTCCCTGCGCCACTGAAACGATTCCTGTCTCCTCAGACACCACGATCACCATGGCGTCGCTCACCTCGCTCATTCCCACCGCGGCCCGGTGCCTGGTGCCAAGCTCCTTGCTAAGCCCCATATTGTCCGACAGCGGCAGGTAACATGTCGCCGACACGATCCTGTCCCCTCTTACAATGACCGCGCCGTCGTGCAGGGGGGTATTATGTTCAAAGATATTCATGAGAACCTGGCTGGATACGATACAATCCATTTTGATCCCCGTACTCTCATACTCCGTCAGTCTGATCGCCTGCTCTACCACGATCAGCGCGCCGGTTTTGGTCCGGCTCATGCCAAAGACCGCTTTTGTGATCTCTCCGATGGTCGCGTCGCTGAACCGTATCCGCTCCTTTCCGGTATCGAACGGCACAACCGACGAGATAAACCTGCGCTCTCCCAATTTCTCCAGCGCTCTGCGCAGTTCCGGCTGAAATATCACAACCGCGGCGGTCGCCATGACCGTCACGGAATTTCTGACCAGCCACAGGATCGTCTGCATCCGGAAAATTGCGGCCAGAAGGATGAAGATCCCAAGAATCACAATCCCCTTCAACAACATCCACGCTTTTGTATTCTTGATCCATATCATGATCTGATACACCAGAAACGTAATGATCAGGATCTCTACAATATCCGTAATATTCATATCCGGAAAATATAATTCGTCTATATATCTTTCAAAGAATTGTGCAATTCTCTGTTCCATCCATTACCTCCCGCTACCCGTCAATCCTTCTGTCTGTCAAGATTTAACTCTTTCCGCAGGCTGCGCGTCATCAGCATCTGCTCCGCGGACTTTTTCTTATTTCCCTGCGCATGCCGCTCGTTTTTCTGCGGCGTGCGTCTTTTTTGCGCAGGTTTCCGGTTCCTGGGATTCCCCGATTTGTTCCGCATCTTGCCCTCGTCGATAATTTCCGTCTCCTGGTGTTCCTCCCGTTTGTTGATTCTCTTAACGGTTTTTTCCGGAGGGGCCACCGAAATCTTCGGGATCGCTTTCACATAGTAATAGTATTCGTCGTCTTCAAACTGCAGCTTCTCACCGCGCGAGTAATCAACCGCAAAAAACAGCAGTTCCAGAACCATCCCCAAAAGGATCGCGGCAATGTTTCCTCCGATAATACCTAAATAAGAAACCGGAACGTCGAAAAGCACGTCCCCGATCGCCACAACCACGATATTTACCGCCGCTCCGGCAGCGATCGCAATCTTCCACGCATGATCCACGGACATTTTTCTTACCGTATAAACCACCAGAAGGCAAAGAACAAACGCAATGATCATGATCCACATTTCCTTGTTCTGGAAAATCTGCTTCACAAACATTGTGACCTGACCGATCATTCCCTCCTCATCCGCGCTTTTCAGGGCCGCCGCCGAATTCTTCACATATCCGATCATGTAATAAATAATCGTTCCGCATATGACGGGGACCACACTCAGCGGATTGCCTGTCAGGCCCAGGGCTACCGGAACCGTGTAGGGAATTTTCAGCAAAAACGCCAGAGGCATCAGCAAAATAAAGACCGCCGTCTTCGGAGAAAATTTCAGATAGAAAATAAACATCAGTAAAAAAATGACCGCCGTAACCGCCAGCATTCCCAGAGAGATCGTATAGATATGTCCGAGAATCAGAAGCGCCGACGCCCATACCGTCGCAATGACCGGAAGGAACGTGCATATGACCGCCAACGCCAGCGTGACCGCCGGGCTTGACAGCATTCCCATAAATCCCAGATTATGATTGATCAGATAAAACGCTCCAAGCGCAAGGACAAACTGTACCGCCTTGTCAATATACTTTGAATACGCCGCATATATCTGCTGCAGCTGTCCTTTCACCACAAATAACCTGTCCATGATCATCGGTTCTCCTTTTCATATATCTTTAGTAATCTCGTAATATTATAATTGAATTTTTTTATCCTCTTTCTGGCTTCTATATGTTTTTTGTTATAGAATCTGTTTGCAGCGACTACATAGATCACAATGATTACAAAATATCCTAAAACCGCGATCGTTCCCAATGTAAAAAACATCCCCATAGTCAGGTGTTCCATCAGGAAGTCAAAGCTTCCCAGCACCAGAAGCCCGATAAGGCACACATAACCCAAAGTCCCCCAGAAAAAGGAGAACAGCGTGTGCAGGCTGGTATAATCCTTCCGGTAATATGCGCTGACGGCAAGATCCTCTTTCCCCTGATTCGCCTCGTAGGAAGCCATTCGGGTCATCAGCTTAATTTTCTTTTCATCTAACATAACGCACCTCTGCCCATCATTATGCCAAAATTATCTATCATACTGAGTATATCAAATATCAGTATCCTTGTCCAATACTTATAGTGAAAAAGTACACTTTTCCGGCTCCCGCCCGCCTTAGCGCATACGCCGCGTGATCAAGGGTGTTGCCCGTCGTATAGATATCGTCTACCAGGAGAATTGGCCCGGTATTCTGCATGGGCCGGGAAACCTCAAACGCATGGGACATACTTTTTCTTCTCTGTTCCGGATCCAGCCGTTTCTGGGGAGCTGTATTTCTGACCCGCACAAGGGCGGCGGTATCCACGGGTATTCCCAGAATGCGCCCAAGCTCCCTCGCAAGCAGTTCGGCCTGGTTATATCCCCGCTCCCTTCTTCTTTTCCTGTGAAGCGGTATGGGGATCAGCCTCTCGATCCGCCACTTTGCGATGAGTTCCCCGTACCTCTGCGCGGCCTGCTCCGCATAAAACCTGGCATAGATCCTTCTGTTCTGATATTTGAACCGATAGATGGACTCCTTCACCGGACTCTGATGAAGCCACAGGCTTACGCCCCTCTCAAAATAATGCCTGTGCGCCCGGCAGTCGCCGCAGTACTCCATCCATTCCTCCCGCACCGGCTTTCCGCACTTCCTGCATCTGGGTTCTTCCACAAACGCTATCTTTCCCGCGCATTCTCCGCACACGGGCTTTTCCGTCACCTTTTCGCAGAAAGGGCAGGTGTGAGGATACAAAAGACCCAGCAGCCAATCCGCCGCCCCGCGAAGCCTGCCGCCTGTCCGTCCTGTCATACGCATACCTCGCAGAGCCTCTCGTCGAGACTCGTATTCCGGTTCTGTTCGTTGGCATTTTGGATCATCGCCTGGAAGACGGCGTCGCTCCCCACCAGAACCACGCACTTCCTCGCCCTCGTTACCGCCGTGTACAGAAGATTCCTGTGATACAAAAGCTGCGGTCCCTGCAAGAGAGGGATGATGACAGCCGGATATTCACTTCCCTGCGATTTATGTATGGTAATGGCATATGCCAGTTCCAGTTCCTCCAGCTGTTCAAACGCATATGTGACGACGCGGTGTTCATCATACTCCACCCGCACCGCCTCCTCAAAGGGATTAATGTCCCTGATCACGCCCATATCGCCGTTAAAGATCCCAGCCCCACGGTCCACGGCGATCCCATTCGGAGTGCGTATTTCCCACTCGAGCTGATAATTATTTTTGATCTGCATCACCTTATCCCCGACACGGAATTTTCTTCCTCCATACTCCTTCTCCGCTTTGTTCTGATCCGGCGGATTTAGATATTCCTGCAAAATGCCGTTCAGGCGCTCCACTCCCAGAAGTCCCTTCCGCATCGGGGTGAGGACCTGTATCTCGCAGATATCCGCATGCACGTATCTGGGCAGCTTGTTCCGGATCAATGTCAGCACCACGCTGATGACCGCATCGGGATCCTGCCTCTTCAGGAAGAAGAAATCCCGGCTTTTGTTGTCCGCGACGACCGCTTCCCCGCGATTGATCCTGTGCGCGTTCACAATAATATCGCTCTCCCCGGCCTGGCGGAAGATCCTGGTCAGCATAACCATCGAAAAGCAGTGGGAGGAAACCATATCCTTCAGAACGCTTCCCGGCCCTACGGACGGGAGCTGGTTCTGGTCCCCTACCAGGATCAGCCTGGTCCCCACGCTGACCGCGCTGACAAGCGCATACATCAGCGGCAGATCCACCATAGACATCTCGTCGATAATGACCACATCCGCCTCCAGCGGATTTCCCATATTTCTCAGAAACTCATTTTTCTGTTCTTCGTCCTCCGGATTTCCATTGATCTCCAGCAGCCTGTGGATCGTCCGCGCTTCATACCCCGTGGTTTCCGCCATCCTCTTGGCCGCCCTTCCCGTCGGCGCGCCGAGACAGATGTCCATGCCCTCGCTCTCAAAATATCGAATGATCGCGTTGATCGTTGTGGTCTTCCCGGTTCCCGGTCCTCCCGTCAAAATAAATACGCCGTGCTTTACGGCCTCTATCACAGCGATCCTCTGCATCTCCTCAAGGGGCATCTCCATCTGCCGCTCGATCTGCCCAAGCCGCCGTTCAATCCCCTGATCGCCGTCGTCATAACGGATATCCAGGTCATGCAGCATCCTCGCCGTATTCAATTCCATATAATAGTAATTCGCGGCGTATACCCTCTTTCCGTCCTTTCCTTCCTTCAGGACGATCCTGCGCTCCATGGCCAGATCGATCAGGTATTTCTCCATATGCTCGATGCGGGTTTCCAGCAGTGCTTCCGCTTTCCGGCAAAGGCTTTCCTGCAAAAGATAGATATGGCCCTCGCCGACGCTCTGTAAAAGCACATAGTAAAGCCCGCTCTGAATCCGGAAATCCGAATCCGCGTGAATGCCGATTCTTTTTGCGATCTCGTCGGCGGTCCGAAATCCGATCCCCGCGATATGATCCGCCATCTGGTAAGGATTTTCCTCCAGGATATGATAGATCCGGTTCTCATAATACTGATAGATTTTAGCCGCCATCGGCGCGCTGATCCCATATTTCTGCAGGTAGATCATGGCATTTCTCAGATCCCTCTTCCCTTCCACCTGCTGTGAGATCTCGAACGCCTTTCTCTCGCTGATCCCCTTTATTTCAGCGAGACGTTCCGGCTCCTCCTCTATAATGCGAAAGGTATCTTCCTTAAATTTTTTCACGATCTTCCCGGCCAGGGCCGCGCCGACTCCCCGGATCGCCCCGGATCCCAGATACCGTTCAATCGAGACAAGGTCCTCCGGCTCGCATACTTTTGCGGACGCCGCCCTGAACTGCCGGCCGTAGACCGGGTGATTCACATATTCCCCGGTCAGTTCCAGAAGCTCCCCTTCATCGATATAGTGAAAATTCCCCACGCAGTCAATTTCGCCGTCCTCATTGTTCAGCCGGAACACCGTATAGCCGTTTTCATTATTCCGGAACACAATATGCTCCACATATCCTTTGATCTCTTCCATTCCATCCTCTTTCCACAAAAATATGCCGGAAAAAATGGCCGTCGGAAAAATTCCGCCGGCAGCATTTATCAGATATCTTTTCGTCCGTTTATAAACTCAATAAATTGCCCTGTCCCAATCGCAACCACCTTCATGGGATCGTCCGCCGTGATCGTATTAATTCCCGTCCGCTCCTCGATCAGTTCCTCCAGGCCGTTCAGCATCGCTCCTCCTCCGGTCAGAACGATTCCCCGATCCAGAATATCCGCCGACAGTTCCGGCGGCGTTCTCTCCAGCACTCCGATCACCGCCTCCACAATCTGTCCCGTCGGCTCGCGAAGCGCCTCCTCCGTTTCCGAGGAAGTGACGGATACGGTCTTGGGAAGTCCCGTCACCAGATTTCGTCCTCTGACTTCCACAGACTCCTCCTCCATAAGGGGATACGTGGTGCCGATCCTGATCTTGATATCCTCCGCGGTCCGCTCCCCGATCAGCAGATTATGTTTCTTTCGCACATAGCGCACGATCGCCTCGTCAAAATCGTCCCCCGCTATCTTAAGCGAGGTGTTCACAACCGTCCCTCCAAGAGAGATCACAGCGATGTCTGAAGTTCCTCCCCCGATATCCACAATCATGTTCCCGCATGGTTTCGAAATGTCGATCCCCGCGCCTATTGCCGCCGCCACAGGTTCTTCGATCAGAAGGACCTCTCTCGCTCCCGCAGCGTATGTGGCTTCCTCCACCGCTTTTTTCTCCACTTCCGTCACCCCGCTGGGAACGCAGATGCTGATCCTGGGCTTTTTGAGGCTTCTCCTGCCGAGCGCCTTCTGGACAAAATATTTGATCATTTTTTCTGTTATCGTATAGTCGGAGATCACTCCCTGCCTTAAGGGTCTCACCGCCACAATGTTGCCCGGCGTCCTCCCAAGCATAAGTCTTGCCTCTTCCCCGATTGCCTTGATTTCATTTGTATCTCTGTCAAAAGCGACCACAGATGGTTCCTTCAGGATTACCCCTTTCCCTCTTACGTACACAAGGATACTGGCTGTTCCCAAATCAATCCCGATATCTGCTGACATCCTTATTCCCCTTTCATTTTCCTATCTGTCCCCATCTTTTGTCTCTCAAATGTACTATCCATTATAATGAACTTTTTTTGAAATGGAAAGTGTTTTTCTTAAGATTTTATCGCGCCCTGCCGTCTCAGAAGCTCCCCCACATACTGCCCCGTATAGGACGACGGATTTTGCGCTATTTCCTCCGGAGTCCCGCGGGCAATGATGGTGCCGCCTTTTTCTCCTCCCTCCGGCCCGATATCTATGATATAATCCGCTGTTTTGATCACATCCAGATTGTGTTCGATCACCACAACCGTATTTCCATCCGAAGCCAGCCTGCGCAGAATCTCCGTCAGTTTGTGTACGTCCGCGAAATGCAGTCCGGTAGTTGGTTCATCCAGAATGTAGATCGTCCTTCCGGTGCTTCGCCTGCTGAGTTCGGTCGCAAGCTTGATCCGCTGCGCCTCCCCTCCCGACAGCGTAGTGGACGGCTGTCCCAGCCGGATATAGGACAGTCCGACGTCATATAAGGTTTCCATCTTCCTGCGGATAGTGGGAATATTTTCAAAAAACGTCAATGCTTCCTCCACGGTCATGTTCAGGATATCGTAAATATTTTTTCCTTTATAATGTACCTCCAGAGTCTCACGATTATACCGCTTTCCCCCGCATACTTCGCATGGGACGTAAACATCCGGAAGGAAGTGCATCTCGATCTTTATGATCCCGTCTCCCGCGCAGGCCTCGCACCGGCCGCCCTTCACGTTAAAGCTGAACCGGCCTTTCTTGTATCCCCTCGCCTTTGCGTCCGCCGTCGAGGCAAAAAGGTCTCGGATCAGATCAAAGACCCCCGTATAAGTCGCCGGATTGGATCTGGGTGTCCGCCCGATAGGAGACTGGTCGATATTGATCACCTTGTCCAGCTGCCCGCATCCCTCTATCCCTCTGTGCTTTCCCGGAATCGTGCGCGCCCGGTTCAGCTTTCTCGCAAGCGCCTTATATAAAATTTCATTTACCAGAGAGCTTTTTCCGGATCCGGACACCCCCGTCACGCAGGTCATCACCCCGAGCGGGAACGCAACGTCTATATTTTTCAGATTATTTTCCTGCGCTCCCTTTACTGTCAGCCAGCCGGTCGGCTTCTTTCTCACTTCAGGAACCGGAATTTTTATCCTTCCACTTAAATATGCTCCGGTAATGGATTTTTTATTCTTCATGATATCTTTCGCCGTTCCCGCCGCGACCACTTCGCCGCCGTGTTCTCCGGCTCCGGGTCCGATATCCACCACATAATCCGCCGCCAGCATCGTGTCCTCGTCGTGTTCGACCACGATCACGGAATTCCCGAGGTCACGCAGATGCATCAACGTATCCAGGAGCTTTGCGTTATCCCTTTGGTGCAGGCCGATACTCGGCTCGTCCAGAATATAGGCGACCCCCACCAGTCCCGAACCAATCTGGGTGGCCAGCCGGATACGCTGCGCCTCCCCTCCCGACAGGGACCCGGTGGCCCTCGCCAGAGTCAGATACTCCAGCCCGACATCCATCAGAAACTGGATCCTGGCCTGAATCTCTTTTAAGATCTGGCTGCCGATCAGTTTCTGCTGCGGGGTCAGTTCCAGCTCAGCCAGAAAGTCCCGGAGCTTTTCTATCGAAAAGGCGGTAATCTCAGCGATATTCCTGTCCCCTACGGTCACTGCCAGCGCGCTCTTTTTCAGCCTCTGGCCTCCGCATTCCCGGCAGGGAGTGATCCGCATAAATTCCTCGTATTCCGCCTTCGCCGTCTCGGAGAACGCCTCCCGGTATCTGCGCTCCACATTGCGGATCAGGCCCTCAAACGCCACGTCGTAGACGCCTTCCCCTCTCTGTCCCTTGTAATGTACTTTTACCTCCCTGCCCTGCGTGCCGTGGATCAGCACGTCATGTATTTCCTTCGGGTAATCCTGGAACGGAGTATCCAGGGTAAATCCATATGCTTTGCACAGGGCTTCCAGAACGGCGTTTGTAAAACTCCCCTTCGACGCGCAGGACTGCCATCCCATGACCGTGATGGCCCCTTCTTTAATACTCAGGCTCTTGTCCGGTATGATCAGGTCCTCGTCAAACTCCATCTTGTAGCCCAGCCCAAAGCATTCCGGGCAGGCGCCGAACGGATTGTTGAAGGAAAAGCTTCGCGGCTCGATCTCGTCCACGCTGATCCCACAGTCCGGACAGGAAAAACTCTGGCTGAAATTCATCGGCTCCCCGCCAATCACATCCACGGTCATCAGTCCTTCCGCCAGGTGAAGCGACGTTTCCACGGAATCTGTCAGGCGCTTCTCGATGCCCGGCTTTACCACCAGACGATCCACGACGATCTCTATATTATGTTTGATATTCTTGTCCAGCGCGATTTCCTCCGCCAGCTCATACAGACTGCCGTCCACCCTCACGCGCACATAACCGCTTCTCTTTGCGCGTTCCAGCAGTTTGGCATGCGTTCCTTTTCTCCCGCGCACAACCGGCGCCATAAGCTGGATCCGGGTTCCCTGCTCCATTCCCATGATCTGGTCCACCATCTGGTCCACCGTCTGTTTCCTGATCTCCCTGCCGCAGTTCGGGCAGTGGGGAATTCCTATCCTGGCATAGAGAAGCCGGAAATAGTCATAGATTTCCGTAACCGTTCCCACCGTCGATCTCGGGTTTCGGTTCGTTGACTTCTGGTCAATGGAGATCGCCGGGGACAATCCCTCAATGCTTTCCACGCTCGGCTTTTCCATCTGGCCCAGGAACTGTCTGGCATAGGAGGACAGAGATTCCATATACCTGCGCTGTCCCTCTGCGTAGATCGTGTCAAACGCCAGGGATGACTTTCCGGAACCGCTGATCCCGGTCAGCACCACCAGCTCATTTCTCGGAATATCAAGATCGATCCCCTTGAGGTTATGCTCGCTCGCTCCCCGGATCCTAATGTATTCTTTTCCGCTGATCTTTTTTGCCGCCATTGCCTTCTCCTCATCTTTCCGTCTATAAATCGCGCAGCTGCTTTTTCAATTCCGTCATCCGGTCCCTCAATTCGGCCGCCGTCTCGAAATCCAGCTCCGCCGCCGCTTTTTTCATTTGTCTGGTCAGTGTTTCCACCAGCTTCTCAAGTTCCTTCTTACTCATGGATTCCGGTTCCTTCTCCAACCGCAATTCCGCCGCCGCCGCTTTTCTTGAGATACTGATGAGATCCCTCACCGATTTCTGGATGGTCTTCGGCGTGATCCCATGCTCTTTATTATACTGCGTCTGCACCTTTCTTCTCCGCTTCGTCTCCGTGATCGCCTGGTTCATAGAATCCGTGATCGTATCCGCGTACATGATCACCCGGCCTTCGGCATTTCTGGCCGCCCTTCCGATCGTCTGGATCAGAGAGGTGCCGGAACGCAGGAACCCTTCCTTGTCCGCGTCCAGGATCGCTACCAGCGTAATTTCCGGAATATCCAGTCCCTCTCTCAGCAAATTAATTCCGACCAGCACGTCAAATACGTCAAGCCGCATATCCCGGACTATTTCCGTCCTCTCAAGCGTATCGATATCGGAGTGCAGATATTTTACGCGGATCCCCAGTTCGCGCATGTAATCCGTCAGGTCCTCCGCCATTCGCTTCGTAAGCGTTGTAATTAATATTTTGTGCTTCTTTGCGATTTCTTTATTCACTTCACCCACCAGATCGTCAATCTGCCCCTCCACAGGGCGAACCTCCACTTCCGGGTCGAGAAGCCCTGTCGGGCGGATCACCTGCTCGACACGCAGCAGCTCATGCTCCTCCTCATAAGGCCCCGGCGTCGCGGACACAAACAGAACCTGGTCAATCTTACTCTCAAATTCATCGAAACTTAAAGGGCGGTTATCTTTCGCGGAAGGAAGTCTGAATCCATACTCCACCAGCGTAGATTTTCTCGACTGGTCCCCGTGATACATGCCTCCGATCTGCGGAACAGTTTTATGGGACTCGTCGATCATCATGATAAAATCATCCGGAAAATAATCGATCAGCGTATGCGGCGGCTGTCCGGGAGCCAGCCCCGTCAGATGGCGGGAGTAATTTTCGATTCCGGAACAAAAACCCGTCTCACGCATCATCTCAATATCAAAATTAGTGCGTTCCGAAATTCTCTGCGCCTCGAGAAGTTTGTCCTCACGTTTAAAAAACCGAATCTGTTCCTCCAGCTCCTCTTCTATCGCGCAGATCGCGCGCTCCATATTCTCTTTTGACACCACATAATGGGATGCGGGAAAGATAGCGACGTGGTTCAATTCTTTTTTCACTTCCCCCGTCAGAACATCAATCTCCGAAATCCTGTCTATCTCGTCCCCGAAAAATTCCACGCGGACGGCCGATTCCCCCGATCCCGCCGGAAAAATTTCCAGCACATCTCCGTGTACGCGAAATGTCCCGCGCTTAAAATCCATTTCGTTTCTGTCATATTGAATATCAATCAGTTTTCGCAGAACAACGTCCCTGTCTTTTTCCATCCCCGGCCTCAAAGAAATCACCATGTTCTGATAATCGATCGGCGATCCCAGGCCGTAGATACACGATACGCTGGCCACGATGATCACATCCCGGCGCTCGGAGAGCGCAGCGGTCGCGGAGTGACGCAGCTTGTCGATCTCGTCATTGATCGAGGAATCTTTCGCGATGTAAGTGTCGGACGATGGGACATAGGCTTCCGGCTGATAATAATCATAGTACGACACAAAATATTCTACTGCATTTTCAGGGAAAAATTCCTTGAACTCGCCGTAGAGTTGGGCCGCCAAAGTTTTATTATGGGCGATGACCAGTGTCGGCTTGTTGAGGGCGGCGATCACGTTTGCCATCGTGAAGGTCTTGCCGGAGCCTGTGACGCCTAATAAAGTCTGGCATTGATTGCCCTCTTTGAAGCCTTTGACAAGGGCTTCGATCGCCTGCGGCTGGTCGCCGGTGGGCTGATATTCGCTGTGTAAAATGAACCTGTTTTGTGCGGTTTGCACAAAAGTCACCTCCCAAGCTCATAGTGAAAAAGTTCGTGTATATGCTCGAAATTCGTAAAATTCACTTTTTTTGTTCTGGCATATATTCGAACTTTTGCGTTTTTACGAATGAAAGTCACTAAAATCCTTTTTTTCAAACGCCGCAACACCAGATAATATCAGGCGGAAACGGCATTACGAAAGGTCACTAGAAAGTATAGCATAAACAAAATAAAAAGTATAGATGTTTTTAGAACATTTGTTCTGTCCTTCTCCATTCTCCATTTAATATCAAAAGACGCATGGTATACAATCATAGTCCATGCGTCTCTACGCTGTTCTTTTAATATAAAAATTCTTACCTACGCTGACTGCATAATTTCGGCTTCAATCTTTTTCAAATCATCAAGAGACAACGCAGAAATGCAGTTGGCAATCTCTTCAAGGGACAGCTTACCCATTTTTATCAATTTTTCTGCGGTCGCCTTTTCTGCCTCATAAGCCGCCTCATTCCTCATATCTTGCAACATCTTGCACATAGCCGCCACTCCTTTCTCATCCTTCTTGAAGTACCTTGCTTTTTTCGCAAGCGCCTCATAATTCATATCATCGGGGTCGGTGCAGGA
>CANRMH010000018.1 GCA_947631695.1 uncultured Lachnospiraceae bacterium
AAGCGCGCGGGAAACAGCGATGCGGGATATGAAGGAGGAAACAACATGATTTGGGCGAAAGAAGAAACCCTGCCGAGGGCTGAGATAGAAAAGATCCAGCTGGCAAAACTAAAAAAAACCGTGCGGTATATTTATGAGAGAGTTGCACCTTATCGTGAGAAGATGGAGAAAGCGGGAGTGGTACCGGAGGACATCCGGAGCCTGGACGATCTGCGAAGGCTTCCGTTTACATATAAGGCGGATTTTAAAGAACATTACCCGACAGGGCTTTTTGCGGTTGATACGAAGGAGATGGTCCGGTTTCATGCAAGCTCGGGGACTACGGGAAAACCGACGGTCGTAGGCTATACCAGGAACGATCTGGATATGTGGCTCAACAATGTGGCGAGGATCGCATGCATGGGAGGAGCGACTGCGGACGACATCGCTCAGATTTCGTTCGGCTACGGGACCTTTACCGGCGCACTCGGCCTGCACGGCGGCCTGGAAAAGATCGGGGCGACGGTGATCCCCATGTCGTCCGGCAACACGAAAAAGCAGATTATGTTTATGCAGGACATCGGGACGACTTTGCTGGTGGCGACCCCATCCTACGCGCTTCATCTTGGAGAGGAGATCCGCGCGAGAGGAATTGATCCCGAGAAAGATCTGAAGGTGCATATCGGGCTGTTCGGAGGGGAAGGCATGACGGAACCGATGCGCGACGAGATGCACAAGGTCTGGGGAGAGAATTTCCTCTGCACGCAGAATTACGGAATGAGCGAGCTGTGCGGCCCCGGAGTCGCCGGGGAGTGCGAGGAGCTGTGCGGAATGCACGTCAATGAGGACTGGTTTATCCCGGAGATCATCGATCCTGAGACAGAGGAAGTTCTTCCTCCGGGTGAATTGGGAGAGCTGGTCGTCACCTGTCTTGGAAAAGAAGCCCTTCCACTGGTCCGTTACCGGACGGGCGACTTGTCAAGATTATTTTACGAACCCTGCAAGTGCGGGAGAACCACGGCGCGCATGGAAAATCTTTCCGGGCGGGCGGACGATATGCTGGTCATCCGCGGCGTGAACGTATTCCCGACGCAGATCGAGGAAGTTCTGCTCCAGATCCCTGAGATCGGCCCGCATTATGAGATCCTTGTGGAAAGAAAAAATCGTCTGGACGTTATGACGATCACGGTGGAGCTGGTGGACGACACCCTGCTTGACAGCTACAGCAAGCTCAGCGAACTGGAACAGAGGATCGTGAAGGGACTGAAGGCCCAGCTGGGACTCGCGACTTTGATCAGGCTGGTGGCGCCCCACTCGCTTCAGCGGTTTGAGGGAAAGGCAAAGAGAGTAACAGATCTGAGAAAGGATGGATTATAAAATGTCGGAGAAAGTAATGATGCTCGGAAACGAAGCGATCGCCAGAGGAGCGTACGAGGCGGGAGTCAAAGTGTCCGTGGCGTACCCGGGGACTCCAAGCACGGAGATCAGCGAGTTTCTTGTACAATATAAGGACGACCTCTACTGCGAATGGTCGCCGAATGAAAAGGTTGCCACGGAGGTGGCCATCGGCGCCTCGGTTGCCGGCGTGCGCGCGATGTCGTGCATGAAACACGTAGGGTTCAACGTGGCCGCTGATCCGGCATATACCGTGTCCTACATGGGCGTGAACGGAGGGCTTGTGATCGTGGTAGCGGACGATCCGGGACTGTACAGCTCCCAGAATGAGCAGGATACCCGCATGGTCGCCCGGGCGGCGAAGCTTCCGGTTCTTGAGCCTTCAGACAGCGAGGAAGCCAGGAAATTCATGAAGATGGCTTTTGAACTGAGCGAACGGTTTGACCGGCCGTTCGTCTACAGGACCACGACCCGGCTGGCGCATTCACAGGGACTCGTAAAGCCGGAGGAGAGGGAAGAGATCGAGGACAAACCTTATGTAAAAGATATCCGGAAGACAGTGATGATGCCGGGAAACGCAAAGCTGAGACATGTGGAGATCGAAAAAAGGAATCTCGAACTTGCGGAGGCGGCCAACACACTGCCGGTCAACCGCGTGGAGATGAGGGATACGAAGGTTGGCGTGATTACCAGCGGGATCCCCTATCAGTATGTGAGGGAGGCTCTCCCGGACGCTTCGGTACTGAAGCTTGGAATGGTGAATCCGCTTCCGAGAAAACTGATCGAGGACTTTGCGTCGAAGGTGGAGACTCTCTACGTGGTGGAGGAACTGGATCCGGTCATCGAAGAACAGGTAAGATCCTGGGGGATCCATGCCGTTGGAAAAGAAATATTCACGGTTCAGGGAGAGTACAGCGCCAATATGATCAGGACGGCGATCGCGGGGGAGGCTTTGGATCTGGCGGCTCCTGCGCAGGTTCCCGTGAGACCCCCGATTTTGTGTCCGGGATGCCCGCACAGAAGCGTTTACTATGTGCTGAACAAGTTAAAGATGCATGCGGCGGGGGACATCGGGTGCTACACCCTGGGAGCGGTCGCCCCCCTGAGCGTGGTGGATACGACGATCTGCATGGGGGCAAGTATCTCCAGCCTTCACGGAATGGAGAAGGCAAAAGGAAAAGATTACGTGAAGAACTGGGTGGCGGTCATCGGCGATTCCACGTTCCTGCACACGGGCGTGAATTCTCTGATGAATATGGTGTACAACAAGTCTGCGGGGACGGTGATCATTCTTGACAATTCTACGACGGGAATGACCGGGCATCAGGATCACGCGGCGACGGGAAAGACTTTGCAGGGAGATCCCGCCTATGCGATCCATATCCCGACCCTTTGCCGGGCGATGGGAGTACGGCATGTGACGGAGATCAACGCGTTTGATATTGAAGGACTTGAGAAGCTGATCAAAGAGGAAACGGCCAGGGACGAGCTGTCTGTGATCATTACAAAGACTCCCTGCGTGCTGCTAAGCAAGGCGAAAAAGCCGCTGTATGCGGTGCGGAGCGAAATGTGCAGAAAATGCGGCATGTGCATGAAACCGGGATGTCCGGCTATGACGCGGAGCGCGGACGGCGCCGTACATATAGACGACACCATGTGTACCGGATGCGGGCTGTGCGGCAGCCTGTGCAAATTCGGCGCGATAGAACTGGTAAAGGAGGGGGAGAGATAATGGCGGCAAAAAATATTATGATCGTCGGCGTCGGCGGACAGGGAACCCTTCTCACCAGCAGGATTCTCGGAGGTCTCGCGATCGCGGGAGGATACGACGTGAAGATGTCCGAGGTTCACGGTATGGCGCAGAGAGGCGGAAGCGTGGTCACTTTCGTCCGCTACGGCGAGAACGTGGCGGAGCCGATCGTGGAGGAAGGACAGGCGGACGTGATTATTGCGTTTGAGAAACTGGAAGCTCTCCGGTATGCCCATTTTTTAAAAAAGGACGGCGCTTTGATCGTCAACGATTGGCGGATCGACCCGATGCCGGTAGTGATCGGCGCGGCGGAGTACCCGGAGCATATCATAGAGGATCTGAGAGAGCATTATAAAGTTTATACGGTCAATGCGACGGAGGAAGCGAAAAAACTCGGCAATCCCAAAGTCTTTAACCTTGTGGTGCTGGGAATCGCGGCGCAGCATATGGATTTTACGGAAGAGCAGTGGTACGGTGTGATCGAGAGGACCGTGCCGCCCAGGACGGTTGAGATCAACAAAAAAGCTTTTCAGGCAGGCTATCATTTATAAAAAACCCGGCTGAAAACCGGGTGAAAGGGAAAGGAGGAGGTGTCATATGATCAGGCAGCTGTCAATATTTGTGGAAAACGAGCCCGGAAGCCTCAGAAATGTGACCGAGAGGCTTACAGAGGCCCATGTCAACATTCGGGCGATCGCAACTTTTGATACCCCGGAATTTGGAATCCTTCGTCTGGTGGTGGACGATCCGGACAGGGCGAAGAGTTATCTGACAGAGCGGGGATTTGTTGTGAGGATCCACGAGGTAATCGGAGTGGAGCTGGAGGACGAGAAGGGAAATCTGAACCGGATGCTGGATATTCTGGCGGGAAGCGAGATTAATATCAATTATATTTATTCCTTCGTTATCCGGCAGGGGAAATCACCGATCATGGTGTTCAGCACGGATGATTTCGAGAAGGCGGACGGGATTCTGAGGCAGGCGAACGTAAAGACCGTCGAGGAGACGGATCTGTAGCAAGTTTTCAGGCGGCACAGGGTAAGATGTAAAAGAAGACAGGAGTAAAAAAAGATGGCAGGAGTAGCGTTAGAAAATTGGAAAGAACAATATCGTGATCCCGCGATAGAGTGTATGAGCCGGGATGAGATGTCCGCGCTGCAGAGCGAACGTCTGGTGAAACAGGTGAAAAATGTCTATGAACACGTACCGTTTTACCGCAAAAAGATGGACGAGCTGGGAGTGCAGCCGGGAGATATTAAGGGAATCGAGGATATCGGGAAGCTTCCGTTTACGACGAAGGAGGATCTGAGAGAGCAGTATCCCTTCGGACTGCTGGCGGTTCCCCAGGAGAAGATCGCCAGAGTGCAGGGAACGTCCGGCACTACGGGAAAATTAACGCTGGCGTCCTACACGCAGAAGGATGTGGACGTGTGGGGCGAATGCGTGGCAAGAGGACTTGTAATGGCAGGGCTGACTTCCGCGGACCGCATTCACGTGTGCTACGGATACGGCCTTTTCACCGGCGGCATGGGGCTGGATCTGGGCGCGAAGGCCCTGGGCGCGATGGCGATCCCCATGTCTTCGGGAAATACGAAACGACAGCTGATGTGCATGGAGGATTTCGGAGCCACCGCGTTTGGGTGTACTCCATCCTATGCGCTTTATCTTGCGGAAGCTGCGCAGGAGGCCGGCATTGTGGACAGGCTTCAGCTGAAGGCCAGCATCAACGGAGCGGAGCCGTGGACGAATGAGATGCGCAAAAAGATCGAGAGCATCTTACATATCAACAGTTTTGATATTTACGGACTCTGCGAGATCACCGGGCCGGGCGTCGCGATGGATTGTATCCATCACAAGGGACTGCATGTGTACGAGGATTATTTCTATCCTGAGATCCTGAATCCGGCGGACCAGACTCCGTGTGCGGAGGGAGAGACCGGGGAGCTGGTATTTACCACGCTCGCAAAAGAAGGTATGCCGCTTCTCCGTTACCGGACGAAGGATTTGACCAGCATCCGTTACGGAGTCTGCGAGTGCGGGAGAACTCTTCCGAGGATCCAGAAATTCACCGGGCGTACGGATGATATGAAGGTGATCCGCGGAGTGAACGTCTTCCCGACTCAGGTGGAGACGGCCCTTCTCTCTATGGGCGGCGGCGTGGCGCCCCATTATATGCTGGTGGTGGATCGCGAGAACAATCTCGACGTGCTGACAGTGATGGTGGAGGTGGACGAGAAGTATTTCTCGGACGAGATCCGCAGGCTGGATGAACTGAAAGAAAAAGTCGGAGCTGTTCTGAAGCAGGCGCTCGGCATTTCCGTAAAAGTAAAACTGGTGGAACCCAAGACGATCCAGAGGAGCGAGGGAAAGGCGAAGCGCGTGATTGATAACAGGAATCTGTAAAGGAAAGGAAGTGTGTCGGGAATGAAGAATACGATTCAGCAGTTGTCGGTGTTTATGGAAAACAGGGAAGGACGCCTGGATGAAGTGCTTTCCGCTCTTGCCGAAGGCGGGATCAATATTGTGGCGCTGAGTCTGGCGGATACTTCGGAGTACGGGATGCTCCGCATGGTCGTGTCGGATCCGCAGATGGGGAAAGCGGTTCTGAACGACGCCGGGATTACAGCGATGTTGACGGATGTGGTAGCGCTTCGCGTGCCTCACGCTACAGGTTCCCTTAGCCGGGCGATGCACCATCTGGTAGCCGGGGGAGTGAATATCGAGTATATGTACGCCTTTGCAAACGGAAGCGACGCGGCGGCCGTATTAAAAAGCGACGAACCGGAAAAAGTGGTGGAGCTTTTGAGGGGGAACGGATTTGAAGTGTACGGTGCAGACGAGGCGTATAAAGCAAATAAGTGGGATGTCAGTCAATGACATCCCACCTTTTTAATCGTACTGCATGTATGGCTTTTAAATATCTAAAACTTCGTTTATATAAATAAAAGGTACATTCGCTGCGATTAATCCAATCAGAGCTTTACGACGTTGATCGCCTGAGGACCTTTCGCGCCCTCGGTAACTTCGAATTCTACGGCCTGACCTTCCTCCAATGATTTAAAACCTTCCATGACGAGTCCTGTGTAGTGCACGAATATGTCATTTCCGGATTCATCGGAAATGAAACCATAACCTTTCTGGTTATTGAACCATTTTACTGTACCTTTGCTCATCGTTCTACCTCCATAAAATAAAAAATAATAAGAGTGTAATTTATGAAAACTACACTTTTTAAGATTAGCATATATTAAAAAATAAGTCAATGGATTTAAATTTTTTAACAGGGATTTCCGAAACACTTGACTCCGCCTGACTCAGCGTGTAAAGTAAAAAAGAAACAAAGACAGGAATCTTCCGGCTTAAAAATGATAAAATGCCGGGATGAGGAGAGCGGAGGGGCTATGATTACATTAACGGGAAAAAAGATAGCGGAGGGCATTGCCGTCGGGAAGCTGGCGTTTTACAGCCGGGGCGAGAGGGAGATCCGCCGGATCTGTGTGGAGGATACGGAGAAAGAGCTTCTGCGCTTTCAGAAGGCCAGAGAGAAAGCGGATCAGGAACTCCGGGAGATCTGCCTCATGTCGGAGAAGGAACTCGGGGAAGCGAACGCGATGATCTTTGAGATGCAGCAGATGATTCTTGCGGATGAAGAATTTGTAAACGGCGTGACAAAAATCATCTGCGGACAGAGATGGAACGCGGAGTATGCGGTGCAGGAGGCGGCGGAAAGCTTTGTGGATCTGTTTTCTTCCAGGGATACGAGCTACATACGCGGCCACGAGGCGGACGTCCGGGACGTGGCTTTCAGGCTGGTGAGGATCCTGGCGAGGAGCAGAAAAGACAGGCGGCTGATGGGCGAACCTTTCATCATGGCGGCGAGAGACCTCTACCCCAGCGAAGCCCTGCAGCTGGACAAGTCGAAGGTGCTTGGATTTGTGACGATGTACGGTTCCATCAATTCCCATACCGCGGCTCTGGCGAGGACGAGAGGGATCCCGTCGGTGATCGGGATCGGGGATGCGCTGAAGAAGGATTATGACGGAAAAACAGTGATCATTGACGGGTTTGACGGAAAACTGTACATTGAGCCGGATCATTCGACGATGAAGAGGATGCTCCAGAAGAAAAAACAGAACGTCAGAAGGGCGGAAGTGCTGGAGAGGCTCAAGGGCAAGGAAAACGTCACGCAGAGCGGGCAGAAGATAGACGTATGCGCCAACATAGGGGCGAGGGAGGATATTGAGAGCGTCCTGAGCAACGACGCGAACGGCATCGGGCTTTTCAGGAGCGAGTTTCTGTATATGGAAAACGGCGGAAAGCTCCCGACGGAGGATCAGCAGTTTCGGGTCTACAGGATGGCCGCCGAGGCGATGGGAATGAAGAGAGTGGTGATCCGCGCGGCGGATATCGGCGGCGACAAGCAGGCCGAATGCGTCAGGATACCGAGCGAGGCGAACCCCATGATGGGATACCGGGGGATCCGGATCCTGCTGGACAAGGAAGAGATGTTCCGGACTCAGTTGAGAGCAGTCCTTCGGGCGTCCGCGTTTGGAAACCTGGCGATTATGTTTCCGATGATTACCGCGGTGGAAGAGGTGACCGCTGCAAAAAAAATTCTCGAAAAAGTAAAGGAAGAGCTTCGGAGCGAGAAAATCGCGTTTGACCACAAGATCGAGATCGGCGTCATGATAGAGACGCCCGCGGCGGTGATGCTCAGCGGAGAACTCGCCAGGGAAGTGGATTTCTTCAGTATCGGGACGAATGACCTGACGCAGTACACGCTTGCGATGGACAGGCAGAACCTGAGGCTGTCCGGTTACTATAATCCTCATCATCCCGCCCTGATCAAGATGATCCGCATCGTTGCAAATAACGTGCATCTGGAGGGAAAAAGAATCGGGATCTGCGGGGATCTGGCGGCGGATGTCTCGCTTACGGAAATGTTCCTTAAAATGGGGATCGATGAATTGTCGGTTGCGCCGTCCCAGATACTGCCGCTCAGAAAAAAGATACGGGAAATCCGCTGATCAAACGGGATATTATGAAAAGAGGGTGCGAAACCACGGTTTCGCGCCCTCTTTTTCAGGAGAGTTATCTGGTGATATTTTCTATATATCTCTCAATGATGGTGGCGCACACTGCACGGCTGGTCAATCCCTGAGGATTCAGCTTGCCGCCGTCTCCTGTGATCAGCTTCTTTTCGACGGCCCACAGGATCGCTTCTTTCTGATCGACGGTGATATCTTTTTCGTCGTCAAAGCCCGTCTTGTCAGATGTGATGCTGGTATCATAGCCGCGGTACTGCGCGTAGCGGTACATCATAATGGCCATCTCCTGGCGGGAGATGTAGCGCGCGGCGTCGAATCTGCTGGTTCCGTCCGGGTCTATGTAGCCTTTTACGATCCCTTCCCGGCTTGCCCACATCGCCGCGTCCTGGAAGAACTTCCCTTCGTTCGGAACATCTTTGAAAACAGGCCGGTATTCTGCATCGGGGTTTCCTTCCATCCGGTAAAGGATCAGCGCAAACTGCCCGCGGCTCAGCTCGACTGCCGGACCGAACGTCGTCTCGTCAAGGCCTGTCATCAGGCCGCTGTTGTTGACATGCTGGATATTTGTAAAATACCATTCTTTGGACGGGGTATCCGTAAACGGACTGCATCCTGTCCCAACCGTTACAACGGTGCTGTATTCCATCGAGTAACCGTCGAATAAGGAGGTCACTCTGGCGGTGACGATCGCGGTGCCGTTTGCCGCTGCCGTTATTTTTCCGTCCTTGTAGGAGGCAACCGCCTCGTTGTCGGAGGAATAGGTGACAGTGACACAGTCTTTTATGGATTGCGGAACCGTAAATAACTGTTCGGGAGAATTCTGGTTGGGATCCTCCTGTTTGTAAGCGGCGTTTTCAAGCGGGGCGGCTGCTTCGACCGCATCCCACAGATCTGTGTACGACGCGCTGAACCGTATGCCGGAAGCCGCCTGACGGATCCTGTCCGCATATCCGGCCGCTTCCTCCGGAGTTAAGATGTCGTTCAGATCTCCGGGGAGTTCTTTCAGCACATTCTGCAGATCTGTAAGCGAGTCCTTCTCATAGATGTTCTGAGTCAAAATCTCTTTGGCGTCCTCAATAAGTGATTCGAGGGCGGTCAGATCGACTTTCTCTACCGTTACTTTGGTTTCCACGGATGCTGATGTGCCGCCTACCGTTACGGTGGTGGTGATTGTGGTGGATCCCAGAGCCTTTCCGGTTACCACACCGGAAGAGTCAACGGAAGCAATGTCATCGTTTTTGGATTGATAGGACACAGCTGCGTCGGTTAAGTTGATGCCTGCGGGGAGCGCAAAGGTAATCTGACCGGTTGACCGCGGATATACAGTGAGATTCTCTGTGGCGGTAAACCCTCTTTCCTTTAATACGCTTTCCTTATTCCAGTTGTCATACAAACTTGCCGCTTCGTCGGCGCTCAGGGTCTGGCCGTACACCTGAATGTCGTCTACAAGTCCCTGATAGAGCGAATCCCAGTGATTTACGCCAATATAGATGTCGTTTCCGTCGTTCATAAGTGGCCGGGCGGCCTGACCGGTTCCGGCCTGTTTGCCGTTGATGTAGAGAACTGCATTTTTTGAGTTTTGGGTCAGGGTCACCAGGGACCATGTATTTGCGGGAAGTTCGACGCCTTCAAACGCAAATGTCCATCCGAAGCCGTCCCCGTTGGACCAAAGTTTCAGTTTTCCGTTGTTGTTTCCGGCAAGGGAAGTCCAGAGTTCGTCTGCATTCTTCGGCGCGCCCGCATAGATCAGGGGACTGTGTTCTGCCAGCGCTGCGGAGGGATTGGCCCAGAGAGATATGCTGTAATCGGAACCGATGTTCCCGACGTTCAGCTTCAAACCGTATTCTCCAAGCTGGATTGCCCCATTTTGATAGACGGCGTTTCCCTTGTATGTATCTTCGTTTCCCTTAGTCTGCATGGTGCTTCCGTCCAGGCTGTTTTCGAAGGTAAAAGTCTTCAGGGGAGCCGGAGCATCCGCCTGGGCGGATATGGGTGCGGAAGCTGTTTTGCCGGGCTCTACCACGCGGATGTCGATGGATTTTTCAAGTGTCGTGCCGTCTTCCGTGTAGGAGATTTTCAGGCGTTTCCTGCCGATTTTCTCCATGTCGATCTTATCTGCGTTAGTGGTATAGTCTGTAATCTGTCTCGTGTCCCCGTTCTCATAGGAAGCAGTCACGCGGACGTCGTCCAGATTCAGTTCGCTGCCTGCCGTGTACAGGCGTTTTGTTTTCATTACTTCGATCCCGGACAGCTCGCTCTGCGTATCCACCTGGAATGAGCAGGCTTTGGAATAAGCGTCGGACGCAAGCGTGAGATCTCCGTTTTCACTTGCCAGATAGTATCCCGGTTTTGCTGCGCTCTCAAACAGGACGCCTTTTCCGTCGGGAGACTGCAGTGAGCGGAACGTCATCTTTTTAGCGGTTTCTTTGCTGCCGTCCGCATCCTGCGTAAGGATGACGTCCGTACCCTCCACGCAGAGGTAGAGGCCCGGTTTGTTGTAGGACTGGATCGAGACGTATGCCTCGTTTTCCGGTTCTGCTTTTCCTTTTTCCAGTTCCCATGTAGCGTCGTCGGTCTGCGCCTGCGCGCTTACCAGAGCGTCGCGAACCAGAGGATACTGTGCGTCGTCCATCGGATTCACGAAATTCTCGTGGGCGATCGGCGCGCCTTCGGAGTCAAAAATCTGTGTGGTGACGCCGCCGAGTCCTGTCGAGGTATCCTGGATCGGCTTGATGGTCCCGTCCTCATTAAATTCGATCCTGTCGATACATGCGCTGCGCCGGTAGCCGCTTCCGTGCGGCAGGGCGCCGCTGTGGTAGATGAAGTAGGATTGTCCGTTGAAGTCAAACACCGCTTCGTGGTTGGTGTTTGCCGTCGGCGTCGGAGGCATCAGGATGCCGCCGAAATCCAGCTGCCCGGACATCAGGTCGTCCGTGGTGCTGTAGGCCATCTGTTCTCTCCAGCCGGCCGCGTAGAAGACGTAGTATTTTCCATAATAATTTCCATTCTCGTCTTTGCGGCGGTAGATCCACGGAGCTTCCGTGAAGTTAGAACCGGATGGGTTGCCGTTAAAGGTAAACATGACGATGTCTTTGCCGAGAGTCACGCTTCCGTCTCCGTCCTGGTCGATCACATAGAGGTGTCCGTCGTCATCCGCGGCCGCCTCGCAGACATAGGCCGTGGTGTTGCCCCATGCGACATACAGATGTTCTTCGCCGTTTTCATCCTTTTCAATCCATGCGGTGGGATCAATGTCCGACCATGCGTGCGGGCTGCCGAGCTGCCCGGTCAGACCGGTCTGGCTGCTCAGTACCAGCGGCTGCTGCATGGGCTGGAAGGTCCCGGTCGGAGTGGCGCACTCCGATACGCCGATGCAGTGTTCTCTGTTCTGTCCGGCGATATTTGCGGTCGTACAGAAGAACTGGTAATACTTGTCATGGTAATGGACGACCTGGGAAGCCCACGCCGTAGTGTTGTCCACGGACCAGTTGACCTGAGTCATGTTCATGATCATATTCTCGTACTTCCAGTGAACCAGATCTTTGGAAGAATAGACCCGGTAATCGGGCATCTGGTAGAATTCGCCGTCCGCGGTGTCATGTCCCACGTAGCAGTAAACGGTATCCCCGTCTACCAGTACGGCGGGATCGCCTCCATAGAGAACGCCGCCGTTTTGGTCAAATCCCAGGAACGGGTTTCCGAGTTCGCTCTTTGCGAGCGGTTTTTCGACCGGGATGTACAGCTGGTTTTCTTCCGCCGCACTTGCGCCGCCGGCTGCCTGCACGGGCATCGGAAGAAGAGAAACGGCCAGCAGACATGCCAGAAGTTTTTTCTTTTTCATTAAAAAGTTCCTCCTTTCATACATAAAAATGCAGATTAAGATCTCTATTTGTTTTGTCTTAATCGATTCGCCATTATTATAACAGACTTCCCTTCTTTTTTCATTAAAAAAATGGTGCGGAGATCCGCTTTTTGGATGTTTCCGCACCATCTTTTCCGTCCGGTATCCGGAATTTATTTTTTTGCCGCTTTTTTCGCAAATTCTGTTGTTACAAGATCTTCATACGGAGCGCGTTTGGACAATTCGCCCGCATCCTCAAGGATATCCTGCAGCAGCTGGAAGCTTTCTTCCTCAAAGATCAGATCGCTTTTCCAGGTATCCTGTTCGTAGTAGCGGGTGACAATGGTTGTGATCGTGTCCAGGTCTGTCTCCTTGAACTGAGGGGCGATCACGCCTGCAATTTCTTCCGGAGTGTGCGCCTGCACATAATCCATTCCTTTCTGCAGAGCGTTGGTAAAGCCCTGGATGATATCCGGATGGTCTGCGATATAGCTCTTTTTCGCGGAGAATGCGGTGTAGGGGACATATCCGCTGTCGGTTCCGAGGGAAGCGGCCACAGACCCCTTGCCTTCATTTTCAAGTGTGGTAGCGCCCGGCTCAAATTCGACCGTGAAATCTCCAAGTCCACCGGAAAATGCGGCTGCGGTGGAGCCGAAATCGATGCTCTGGTCGATTGTCAGATCTTTGGCGGGATCGATGCCGTTCTGGCGCAGGATATATTCAAATACCATCTCCGGCATTCCGCCTGTTGACACCATATTCATGTAAATCTTGGTCATATGACTCGCCATTGTTGTTTTCAGACAGCATGCCTTGATGAAAATTATGCATAAGTTTTTCAATTTCTTCCTTTGTTTTCACAATCGTGTATGGTTTCAATGAATTATCGCTTGGCTCTACGATTCCCATATTCATCATAAGTCCGATATAAGGTAATACATTTTTTTTAGATTTAGGATAACCTAAATCTGTAAGTGCTTTCGATAAATATTTTGCAGAGGTGTAACCTCTTTCTTCTTCGTAAATGAGTCGCATGGTTTGGTATATGATTTCGTTTTCACGACGATTCATTTCTTGTGCCGGACTATAATGAATCAGTCCAGACAGGCCATACTTTAATTCGATTTCCGGAAGTCCTTCTTCATCCACTTCGATACGCTCGATTAAGATTTCGATATCTTTGCGGTCAAGAATGCCCTTTTCGATAATTTTATCGACTACCTGTAAAGCATTCTGAAGCTTTTCTTTTACATCTTCATTCTCAAGACTGGTATACTCAAGTTCCTTTAACTGCAATTCTAAGCCGTGAATCTGCGAAAGAATATCCTGCTGCAGAGCATCGTAAGTCTCATTGACAATATCCTCGTTGCCATGAGCGTTGGATAAGTCTCTGACTTTCTGGGTAAAAAGGACTTTTAACTGTTTTTTACGTTCATTAATCTGATTTTGAATTTCGAAACGTTTTTCTTCCACAGTTCTTTTCTCGGAATCAAAATCTTTCATATCATAAGTTGCAATGACTTCTGATAAGGCATTACGACACAGTTTAATATAAGTTACAACGTCTTCCATTAAATCATCTTCTTCAATCAGGTGGGCTTTGGAACAGTAACGCTTGCCTTTGGTGTTGTAAGTGGTACAAATATAATACTTACGTTCTCTGATGGAAGTGGTTCTCTTAATTGGAGTCAAACGACTTCCACAGTCCTTACAGAACAGACAACTTCCGAATGGATTTGGTATTTCAGAACCAATCCATTGTCCACGACTTCCACGATAATTATTCTTCACACGTTTTTCCTTCATGCCCTGAATCAGATCAAAAGAGACTTTATCAATAATTGCAGGATGATGTTTTTTAAAAACATACTGTTCATCCTTTGGTACACGCTTGTCTTTTCCATGAACGGTAGAACGTGTACGTTTTCGTAGACGAAGTGTACCAATGTAAAAATCATTTCCAAGCATATCTTTTACCATGGAATCAGACCATTCGGTAGCAATCTGACGTTTCGTAACCTTTCCTTCTTCCAATTCTCGTTCGTGACGGACCATGGAAGGAGTCGGAACTTTCTTCTCTGTCAGATGGTTGGCAATCATACGATAACCGGAGCCTTTTAAGTATAGGTCATAGACCATTTTTACATATTCCGCTTCTTTTGGTACGATTTCTATGATGGATTTGTCTTTTCCATTTCGTTTATATCCAAATGGTGGCTGAGTCATGAGTGTTCCCTCTTTTTGACGAGCTCCAAGAGCACGTTTGATTTTTTTACTGGTATCTTTTACATATCTCTCATTATACCATGTTTTGATACCTATCGTATCATCATCTGCCTGCATAGAATCATAATTATCGTCTATTACAATCAGTTGCTTTCCACGTTCCTGAAAATCATCCAGAAGAAGTAGTACTTTGGCATTGTGACGCCCGAGACGGGAAAAATCTTTGACAAACACTCGATCTACGTCCTTATCTAAATCTGCCATCAATTGATTGAAGCCTGGACGGTCAAATTTATAACCAGAAACACCATCGTCCTCATACCAGCGGTCGATAACCATGTTACTTTCTGCCGCAAATTGGTTAATAATTAATTTCTGATTTTCGATAGAAACGTAGTTTCGTTTGTCATCATCTCTTGATAGACGTACATATCCAGCGTTCATAGACTCACTTCCTTTTTTTGTATGAAATATATTAATATGAATAATGTAAATAAGGAATATATTTTAAAAGAAAATTTGTCAACTGCTGATATTGCCATAGTGATTCTTAATAACTGTCTTTAATCCATCGTGAATATTTTTATCGTTCTGTCCATCCAGATATGTGACAACTCGAAATCCCAGTTCCCTATACTTATCCTTTGCTGTTTCATATTCTTCCTGTGATGAAAAATCGTTTTTCCAAAGATAATAGGTTGGTTTACTCAAGTGTTATCACATCCCCTCTGCCTTATCGTTATTTTATGAAGCCCTGTTTCCATTGTTGCAAGTCCCATTTGCAGCTTTATCGATTAGCCGAGATTCCAGTTTCTTTGGTGAACGATTTCTCACGTTCCTCTTGTGGACAAATTTGATAAGGCGAGGATAACATGAATTTTTGAAGTGCTTTGGATATTCACGGCGATTGCAATTTGGCAATGGCAGAGAATTAAGCCGTATCGAACGTGGTGAAACGAAAGCGGTTAGTATTAGTGCGGATGAATTAAAGAAACAGATTCCAAATGGTTAGGATTTCATAAAAACAGTAGCAATTATGTTGATGTAAGTTACCTATATTCCATTTTGAAATTTAAATGTGCAAAAAAAGGGAAAAAACATTGTATATTGGCTTTTTCGAATAACATAAGTATGATTATTCATACAAATCATACTTTTGGAGACGTTTATGGAAGTTAATAATGGAAAACTTGCCAAAGGAAATGCAAAAAGAATATATTGCAAGAATTTTTTCTGAAATGGATTCTTAAAGGATGGTGATATTTTATGAGTAAAATCGTTTTCTTTTGTATTCCAGCGCATGGGCATACAAATCTAACGGTGGGAGTTGTGCGTGAATTAATCAGTAGAGGGCATCAGGTTTTTTATTACTCCTACTGATTGAGAAGAAGTCGAATAAATTGATCTATATATCAATAGGAACTGTCATCAATGATTCAGCAGAGTTTTATAAAACATGTATAGAAGCATTGACTAATACGAAATACCAGGTAATCATGTCAGTTGGCAATTTGATAAATATTGAAGATTTAGGTGCGATACCGGATAATCTTACGATTTCAAGGTTTGTGGATCAGATAGCCGTATTAAGTCAGGCAGATGTCTTCCTTACCCATTGTGGTATGAATAGTGTCAATGAAAGTTTATATTATAAGGTTCCTCTTGTAATGTTCCCACAAACATCTGAACAAGACGGCGTGGCCACAAGGGTAGAACAACTTAGTGCGGGTGTCAGATTGAAGAATATAAATGTTAAATCTATTAGGACGACAATTGAAAATGTACTAAATACAAAATCTTATTATGAACAGGCGTCAAAAATTTCTCAGGGATTCCGTAAATGTACTGGTGCAAAAGGTGCCGCAGATAAAATTGAAAAAATGTGCAAACGAATTAAAATCAACATCTAAATGAGAAAATGTCAAATTTAGATGTTGATTTTTTGACAGAAATGGATATAATAGATAATGAAAGGAAGGGTTTAAACTATGTTGATACAATTTAATTTTAAAAATTTCAAATCATTTCGTGATGAGGCTACTCTGGATTTGTCTGCAGCTAAAATGACAGAATTTTCAAATCGTGTTATTTCTGTAGGTAACGAAAAAATATTACCTGTAGCAGCTGTATATGGTGCAAATGCAAGTGGAAAATCTAATGTTTATGGTGCATTTGAATATATGAGCGAGTATGTAGTTCACTCTTTCAAATATGGAGACGAAGAAAAAGACTTTGATGATATCAGACCGCTTCCATTTCTTTTTGATATATCTTCAGAAAATGCAGATACAAGTTTCGAAGTATATTTTACTGTTCCAGGAGATAAGACTGAGAAATGTTATAATTATGGTTTCTGCATTGGGAAAACTGGTGTTACAGAGGAATGGTTGAACTATAAAGCTAAGACAGCTCGTAAGTATTCTACTATATTTTATAGGGATGAAGAAACTTTAGATTTGGCAGGCATTCCAAAAACAAGCAGAGAAAATATAGAAATCGCATTGGAAAAACAGGTTCTTATTGTTTCATTAGGAGCTAAATTAAAAATAGCTAAATGTAAACTTGTAAGAGATTGGTTTTTAAACAATGAATTTGCAGATTTTGGTGATGTTGTAACAAACTTCTTTATGTCTCGTGTTCTTCCTACGGGATTTATCGAGGACGAAAAAATCAGAGAAAATGTTGTAAAATACTTCTCTTCTTTTGACGAAACAATAAAAGGATTTGAGGTTACAAAACTTCCAGCACAGGAAGATTCTAAAGAAGAAAAATATTTGATAGATGCGCTTCATAAAAAAATTGGATCTGAAGACATGGCAAAAATTCCACTTGCACATGAATCAGCAGGTACTTTAAAAATGTTTGCACTCTATCCAGAATTGCAGGATGTATTGCAAAATGGTGGGATATTCTTTATTGACGAGTTAAATGCTCGATTACACCCACTTCTTGTCCGCAACTTCATTCTTACTTTCCTTAACCCAGAAATCAATGTAAATCATGCACAGCTTGTATTTACAACACATGATACGTGGCAGTTGTCTAATCAGTTGTTACGTCGTGATGAAATCTGGTTTACAGAAAAAGATGATATGGGATTATCTACCTTATATTCCTTGGCTGATTTTATTGACGAGGACGGTTCCCGTATCCGTAAGGACGAAAGTTATGAAAAAAATTATCTGTTAGGAAAATATGGAGCTATTCCATCCTTAAAGACAATCGATTTTTTTAAGGAGGGTTAATTTATGGCACGAAAAGACAGAACAGGTAATAGAAAAACAAGAGAACAGCGAGCAGTACGTCGTATCCCGGAAATGGGGTACTATCTTGTCGTGACCGACACAGAGGCTACTGAACGCTGTTTTTTTAATGGGTTACACGACAGTCTTCCGGAAGATGTAAAGAAAAAACTTGTTATTAAAGTTGTAGAAACAAAGACGCAGAATATGATTGAGAAGTGTCTTGAGATGACAGCTTATGAAGCGCAATACCGTATACCATGGATTGTATTCGATCGTGATCAGGTTCCAAATTTTGATCAGATTATTAAGGATGCAGAGAAAGTCGGAATCAACGTAGGCTGGTCTAATCCATGTTTTGAAATCTGGATGTATGCTTACTTTGGAAGCATGCCAGCAATCCACGAATCATGGACCTGCTGTTCAAGATTCGCTGATCTTTATGAAGCAAAAACCGGTCAGAAATATTCCAAAGCGGACTCTGATATGTATAAACGTCTCTGTGAATGTGGAGATGAGGATAAAGCGCTTCAGATCGCTGCTCAAAAATATGAACAGTGTTTGAGAGAATGTAAACGAATCCCTTCAGAAATGTGTCCGGCAACAACGGTACATAACTTGGTAGAGGAAATTAGAAGAAAGGTAGATAAGTCATAATGGATAACACAAATAAGATAAAACATTTAGAAATGATTGAAAATATCATTGAACGAATGGCAAAGAACTGTTTTCAGTTAAAGGAAACGTCTGTATCAGATAATCTACAATCTCCATATCAAATTATTCTTTCTCTTTAAATAAAATCCATCCCTTGCGATGAGTTAGATAATTATTTTGGAAGTTTTACATTGATGTATGAACAACACCTTTTCGCCCTCCAAGCACAAGTTTCCCTTTCAGATCATCCCACGTGAAATCCGGCATATCCTCGCGGGCTACCAGGAAATTTCCGGCTCTCTGGGTGAGCTGGGCAAAATTTACGACATAGTCGTTCGCACCCTCGTTGTAGGTATAAATGGAAGCTTCGGATCCCATAAAGCCGATGTCCGCCTCGCCGGAGAGAACGGCGGTCATTGTTTTATCTGCTCCAAAACCTGTCACAAGATCCAGGTCGATGCCCTCCTCTTTAAAGTACCCCTCTTCGATCGCGACGTACATAGGGGCGTAGAAGATAGAATGCGCGACTTCGTTTAATACAACTTTTTCCGGTTCTGATACGTCGGCTTTTTCTTCGGAAGTATTTTGGGAGTCCGCATCGGATGTTCGGTTGTCGGAGCAGGCTGTGAAAAGAGTGAGAGACATAGCTGCAGCCAAAAACAGTGCAATGCAATGCTTTTTCATAATATCCTCCTTAAATTGTTTTCTGGTGTTATAGTATATTCCGCAAAAGAATGAATGTGAGACGCCGGGAGGCGGAGCCTGTTAAGGAAGGGATTGCTTTTCGGAAGAAATTATAGTAATCTGTCAGTTAGAATGCAAAAATGAAAAGGGTGAGAAAAATGGCAATGAGAATCAATCACAGACTTCCGCTTCCGGAAGGATTGAAGGAACAATATCCGCTGTCCGACGCGGTCCGGGAGGCAAAGAGAGCGCGGGACGGGCAGATCCGGGATATCTTTACGGGAAAGTCTGATAAATTTATTGTATTGGTGGGACCCTGCTCTGCGGATAACGAGGATTCCGTGTGCGAGTACGTCTGCCGCCTTGCCCGCGTGGCGGAAGAGGTAGCGGATAAAATCATGGTGATACCGAGGGTCTATACAAATAAACCGAGGACGACGGGGGACGGGTACAAAGGGATGCTGCATCAGCCTGAACCTGATAAGGCGCCGGATCTTCTGGCGGGCATTATTGCGATCCGGAAGATGCATATCCGGGTGATGGAGGAAACGGGACTTTCATCCGCAGACGAGATGCTGTATCCGGAAAACAGAAGTTATCTGGACGACGTATTGTCCTATGAAGCGATTGGCGCGCGTTCTGTTGAGAACCAGCAGCACCGGCTGACCGCAAGCGGGATGGATATTCCGGTGGGAATGAAGAATCCGACCAGCGGGGATCTCTCCGTAATGCTCAATTCCGTCACGGCGGCACAGCATCCGCATCACTTTATTTACCGCGGATACGACGTGAAAACGGACGGGAACGATCTGGCGCATACGATCCTTCGGGGCGGCGTAGATAAATATGGAAAGAATATTCCGAACTATCATTATGAGGATCTTGCGCGTCTGGCTGAGATGTACGCGGACCGAAATCTGAAGAATCCCGCCGTGATCGTGGATGTGAACCACGCGAATTCCGACAAACAATTCAGAGAGCAGATCCGGATCGTCAGCGAGGTGATGCACAGCAGAAACTATAACCCGGATCTGAAAAGACTGGTGAAAGGGGTTATGATCGAGAGTTATCTGGTGGAAGGCAGGCAGGATATCTGTGAAAATCTGGTATATGGGCAGTCGATTACCGATCCGTGTCTGGGATGGGAGGATACAAAGAGGCTGATTCTGGATATCGCGGAGAAATGCTGAGGGAGGTTACCGGTCAGACCAGGCCGAAGCATGCCGGTTAAAAAGCCTTAATTGAAAAAGTAAATTCCAGTGCAAAAGTAAATTCTATTGTACTTTAAAAGTTATTGTTTTTTTCAAAC
>CANRMH010000019.1 GCA_947631695.1 uncultured Lachnospiraceae bacterium
GAACCGGACAATCCGGTCTGCTCGTCGTCAAAGGAAAAACTGGCGATCAGCTTTCCCGCCGCCTGCGCCGTTTCCGCATTGCCCGGAAGAGCGCCGGCACACACGGAAGCCGCCACCGGGACGGCAAGCGCCGCGCAAAAGACCCTTTTCCACTGTTTCTTCATTTTCCTAAAAACCTCCTTTTTATTACAATATATTCTCGGAATTTCAGATCACTATTCTAATACAGATCCTAAAACCCCATTCTTTATTATAATAGCACAAATCTTCCCTTCTTTCATCAAAAAAACTATATGAAAAAAGCAATAAAAATCTATATTTCTATAATTTTTAAGGTTTTTGTTCCGATATGTTCCACAGATCATTTCAGGATTTCATCTACTTCCTCCACGGAAATCCCCAGCGTCTCCGCGATCTCCTCCGCCAGCTTTCCCTCCACAGACAGCTTCCAGACGCGCTTCGCCCTCTGTATCCCGGTTCCATAACCTGCCTTTTCTCCACGGTCGTAACCGTTCCTCTCCCCGCGTTTCCAATAGCTGGTGATCTGATGCTGATAGTCCCGGATTGCCTTCTCACGCGCCTCGTACTCCCGCCGTCTCTCCGGGTCAGCGCTGATCTCCTGTAACCTCTCATAGGCCCTCTTCAATCCCGCATCTTTCGTCGCCAACATCTCAAACTCCTCCTTGTTCGTGCTATTCATAAACTGCGCCCAATACAGCAAAGGACTCTCCGGATGGCCGCCATCAGTTCTTTGAAGCAAAAGTCTACTTTCGGCTTCATCAGGAATACTTCCTGCTGTTTCACCACATCGCCCCTTTCCTTCAGGAAAGACGCGAAAATGATACATCTTTGAGATCATTATAATTGGACTGTTTCAAATTCGCAACATCTTTCCTGATTTTCTTCTTTCCTTTTTCTAATCTTTCTGATCGTTTTTGAAATCTTTGGCTGATACAGCCCTGAATTCCTCAGATACTACATCTACAGAATGTTTTGATCTATATTTACATAATAAAATATTCAGCATTATATGTCAACATAAATATGGTCTGTCTTTAAAAATCACTGAGCATACTCAAACGCGCGTTACCGGCCAACAGGTGAACCAATGTCATTCTATGCGAACGGTGACTTGCGTAACAAAATGCATTCCATATAAAATACCGCCAGATCATCCTCCGGCGGTAATACTAACAATCTTATATATTTTTTACCTTTCTCCGCTTCCCGGTCATCGCCTCCACCGTCAGCTTAAACACCGCGGTCTTGGGAACCGCCGCCCTGCTGAACGCAAAATCCTCCTGATGGTAATGTTTCATCAAAATGCAAAGCGCCTCGTACTTCTCCTCCTCCGGAAGAACAGAAAGGATTCCCCGCCCGATCACGCTCTCGTACTCCATCGTACACTGGCCTTTCTCCTCGTCCATCACCAGGCGGTGCGCGCAGTCCATCTCGAAGCTTGCGCGGGGATTCCTCGCCATCAGCTGATATTTCCGCCCTTCCAAAGCCCCGTGAAAATAGAGTTCCACTTTGCCGTCCCGCGCCGACATCCCGAAATTCAGAGGCAGGATGTAGGGATAACCCTCGTCGTTCAGCGCAAGCCTGCACACATCGCATCTTTCCATCACCTGAAGCATCTCCTCGAAATCCGTAATTTCCCTGTCTGCGCGTCTCATACAGATTCTCCCTTTCTATCCCTGCTTTTCAATGATCCGAAACTATTTCACCACGATATTGATGATCTTCTTCGGCACGTAGATCTCCTTGACGATATTCCCGGTCAGCTTATCCGCCACAGCCTCTTTGCCTGCCGCCAGCGCCTCTTCCTTCGGCGCGTCCGCAGGAAGCTTCACCACGGCCCTCGTCTTGCCGTTGACCTGAACCGCGATCTCGATCTCGTCTTCCTTCATCGCCGCCTCGTCGTAGGACGGCCATCCCGCCTCGAACACGCTTCCCTCATGTCCGAGCTGTTCCCAGATCTCCTCCGCGATGTGAGGCGCAAACGGAGCAAGCAGCACGGCCAGATCGGACAGCGTCTCCACATCCACGCCGCCCTCTTTTCTCGCGATCTCAGCCAGCTTATTCGTATGCTCCATAAATCCGGAAATCACCGTATTCAGGCTGAAATTCTCCAGGCGTGTCGTCACGTCGCAGATCAGCCGGTTGCGGATCCTGATCATCTCCCTGTTCGCTTCCACCTTCTGATCCTTGCTGTCCATCACCAGATTCCACACTTTCTTCAGGAATCTGTACACGCCGTCGATCCCTCTGTCGTCCCACTCCGCATCCAGTTCCGGCGGCCCGACAAACAGTTCGTACATCCTGAGGGAATCACAGCCGTAATCCCGCACCAGGTCGTCCGGAGACACAACGTTCCCCTTGGATTTGCTCATCTTGATCCCGTTCTTTCCGGTGATCATCCCCTGATTGAACAGCTTCTGGAACGGCTCGTCAAAGTCGATCACACCGATATCGCACAGGAATTTTGTATAGAAGCGGGAATACAGAAGATGGAGAACCGCATGCTCCACGCCTCCGATATACATATCCACCGGAAGCATCTGATCCGCCTTTTCCCTGGACACCAGTTCTTTGCGGTTGTGATTGTCCACATAGCGCAGGAAATACCAGGAGGAACCCGCCCACTGTGGCATGGTATTCGTCTCCCTTTTTGCCGGCTTCCCGCACACAGGACAGGTCGTATTCACCCACTCCTCGATCCCGGCAAGCGGAGATTCTCCGGTTCCGGTCGGTTCGTAGGATTCCACCTCCGGCAATGTCAGAGGAAGCTGATCCTCCGGCACCGGCACCGCGCCGCAGTCTGGGCAGTGGATGATCGGGATCGGCTCTCCCCAGTAGCGCTGGCGGGAGAATACCCAGTCGCGCAGCTTGTAATTCACGGTTGCGCGCCCGATCCCTTTTTCTTCTATTATATGGGGAGCTTCCTTCTTCAGCACCGCGGACTCCATGCCGTTCCACTCTCCGGAATTGATCATGGTTCCCGCCGCCTCTGTGTATGCCTCCGTCATATTTTCAATCTCTTTTCCATCCTTCGCAATGACCTGAATGATCGGAATTCCGAATTTCGTCGCAAATTCGAAATCTCTGTCATCATGCGCCGGCACGCACATGATCGCGCCCGTGCCGTAGTCGGCCAGAACATAATCGGAGAGCCAGATCGGCGTCTTTGCGCCATTCAGCGGATTGATCGCATAGCTTCCCGTAAATACGCCGGTCTTCTCCTTGCCCTGCATACGGTCCACATTCGACTTCACAGACGCCTCGTAGATATATCTCTCCACCGCTTCCCGCGTCTCGTCCGTGGCAAGGCCAGCAGCCAGTTCATGTTCCGGAGCCAGCACCATGAAAGTCGCGCCGTACAGGGTATCCGGCCTCGTCGTGTAGACCGTGATCTTCTCCCCGCTCCCTTCAACCGGAAAATCCACCTCTGCTCCGTAGGATTTCCCTATCCAGTCAGCCTGCATCTTCTTCACTTTTTCCAGCCAGTCCAGCTTATCCAGATCGTTCAGCAGACGCTCCGCATATGCCGTAATCTTCAGCATCCACTGGCGGAGGTTCTTCTTGGTCACCTCCGTTCCGCAGCGCTCGCACTTCCCGTTCACGACCTCCTCGTTCGCAAGTCCGGTCTTGCAGGACGGACACCAGTTAATGGGGAATTCCTTCTCATAGGCAAGCCCTTCCCTGAACATCTTTACAAAAATCCACTGCGTCCATTTATAAAATTCCGGATCGGTCGTATTCACTTCCATATCCCAGTCGTACAGTGCGGCGATCTCGTTGATCTGATTCTTAATATTCTTTATGTTCTCCGCAGTGGATTTCGCCGGATGGATCCCCATCTTGATCGCATAATTCTCAGCGGGGAGTCCAAAAGCGTCCCAGCCCATAGGATGAATGATATAATAGCCCTGCAGCAGTTTATACCTGCTCCAGACGTCGGAAATCACATACCCCCTCCAGTGGCCCACGTGAAGCCCGTTCCCCGACGGATACGGAAACATATCCAGGCAATAATATTTCTGCTTCGGATTCCCATCTTTGTCCAGTCTGGGATTCACCGGATTCTTTTCCCAGTTTTCACGCCACTTTTTCTCGATTGCTTTGTGATTGTAGACGATCTTCTGTGCCATTTTATCATTCCTTCCTTTCATTAAACGCGAAATCTTTTTTCATTATATGAAGAATACAAAATGAAGTCAAGTGTTATCTCTTTCTTCTTTTTTTACTTTAACGGTTGTCTAACCGCCGTGATTCATGTATAATAAGTTATAAGAAAATCGTTATGAAATACATAAAAAAGGAGTGTTTCCCATGGTATATTTATTGACAGGCCCAAAAGGCAGCGGTAAGACACAACAGATGATTGAGCTGGCCAATCAACAGGCGAAAGCTTGTAACGGAAACGTTGTATTTATTAAAAACAGTCATCGCGAGACGAGAAGCGTAAGTTTTGATATCCGCGTGGTTTGCATGGATGACTACAAAGCAATCACGAATATTGACGAATATATTGGATTTCTTTATGGCATGTACAGCTCGAACCACGACGTCGAGTGCGTATTTATCGACGGAATCCTGAAGCACGCCAATATTAATCTGGACAGTATGCCCCGGTTCATTCACCGTCTGGCAAAAATCTCCAACCAGTGCGATATTGATTTTTATGTGAGCATAAGCGCCAAACCGGAAGAATTGCAGGGAGTAGACGCTGAAGAATGTAAATTTCTGAATTAGAACGTAAAAGCGGATGCGGCGGTTTCCTTTCCGCCGCAGTGCGATCCCGCGGAGCGTTTTTTAAGAGAAGGAGACCGCCCGGCTGATCACTCAGCTAATGCGGTCTCCTTTTTTTACATGTTCAGCCCGAACTGCGGCTCGCCGAAAGCCTATCGGATCGACAAAACAACGTTCGCCAGATCGTCCTCCTTGTATTCTATCGTAATCCTGTCTCCCGCGTCGTATTTGATGACGTCTATGAAATCGACGACAGATACGTCAAAAATCTCATCGGAATTCTCCAGCATCAGATAATAGTGGGAATTTCCCTCCACAACGCCCTGCGCGATCTTCTTGATCTCACCGGTGATCTCCTTCACTTCCCTGGTGTCCTCCGCTTCCACTTTGACGCCATTATCAAACAGCAGATCCAGGTAGTTTTCCTCGCACTCGCTCACGCTGTCGCCGATCGCGACGATCTGGTACCTCTGGATGTTCACCATCGCATATTTTTTGACCAGTCCCGCGTCGTCCTTGAGAGCGATGAAATAGGTAGGTTCATCCGAAATATTCAAAAGGAGCGGGAAGGTGGCCTGATAGTGCAGGTTCTGCACCTGGCCCTCCGCGGACGCCATGGCGGCGACTTCCGTCGCGCCCTCCACCTTATAGTATTTCGTCTCCATCGTCCGCTGATTCGCCAGCACGAATCCAACGTTCGACTGATCCCCGTTAACCGAAGTCACGCCTGTATACATCCACACGTCGTCGTTCAGCGCAAGGTAATTGTATCCCTCCGTCGTCTCCAGGCAATCCCTCTGTCCCAGGACGCTGTTCCAGAAACCGTGCTTCAGCGTTCCGTAATAGTCGAACAGCTGCACCAGCAGATCCGCGGAGTAGGCCCGGTCGATCCACTGCGGCACGTCCTCGATCGCATAGTCCTGCGTCTCACCGGTCACCGCGTTGCACAGCACGACGCGCCCGACAGTCTCTCCGCCAAAAAGGCCGATGTTGAACTTCTTCACCGGAGCCACCCAGTAGGGAACCCCGTCCTCGTCGATCTCAAAGCTCAGTTCCCCGAAGATATAGGTGGGATAGGAAAACCTCAGATGCCGGTAAATGTTGCGGTTGAAATACTCGCTGGTGGAATATTTGATCCCCTGATCCAGCTTCACGAGTTCTGTGCTCTGGTTCGTCATATCGATCCGGATGTAGGCAGGAATCCCCTTGGACTGATTCGTCAGCCATTTGATCGGACTCGCGTACCTCAGCGGGGACACCCGCACCGGCCGCTCGTGATAGTTGATCTGGCTGTAAATATCGTCCGCCTCGAACTGGGACACCATGTCCACCATGCTCCCCATCTTCCGGTCGCCGAGGATCGCCGCGGAATCCCTGTCCAGCAGCGGGATCTGTTCAAAGGAGATCTCCTGCACATCCTCCGTAAATTCGCCTTCATCCACTGTCATCAGCCGCTGGTACTTCTTCGCGTTGACGATGGGGGATGACAGGACGGTCCCTACCAGGTAGACCGCGCCGATCGCCAGGATCACGATCCCGAATACCCGCATGGCCTTCGACTTCCCTATCTCTTTGCGCCCCAGCCGCTTCCGCAGCGCATACAGGAACGCGAGGACGACGACGAACAGCAGGATAAACATCCAGATGCCGGAGGAATGGATATTGATCGCCGGAAGGGTGAAGTAATAATAAATGCCCCCGCCGACAAGCACCAGCGCCGCCAGAATCAGTTTCTTTGAAAATTTCATCACGTAACCCCCTCGTATAATATTTTTTTAGATACATAAAATGTCTTCTTCCAGGTCAGTGAAAACAACATCAGGAAGGGGAAAATCTCCAGTCTTCCCGCCAGCATGTCCAGACACAGGACAATCTTTGACAGAGGCGAAAAGCCCGCGAAACTTCCCACGGGACCGACCGCGCCCATACCCGGTCCGATATTGTTCAGGGTGGCAAGCACCGCGCTGAAAGTCGTGCCGAAATCATAATTGTCCAGGGAGAGGATCAGCACCGAGGCGGCCACGATCACCACATAGGCCATCAGATAGATATATACGTTCTGCACAATATCCTTCCCCAGTTTTTTCCCGTTCATCCGCACGACGTTGACGGATTTTGGGTGCATCATCTGCTTGATCTCCTTATGGATACTCTTGAGCATGATGATCCCGCGGGACACCTTGATCCCGCCTCCCGTGGATGACGCGCAGGCGCCAAGAACCATCAGAAGCATCAGGATGCATTTGGAAAATTCCGGCCACAGATTAAAATCCGCCGTCGTGTATCCTGTAGTCGTAATAATGGAACCCACCTGGAACATCGCGTCCCGAAACGCGACAAAAGGGTTGCCGTACATGTGAACGATATTCAAGGTGATCAGAAGCGCGGAGACAAAGATCACACTCAGGTAGACCCTCAGCTCCCCGTTCTTGAATACCGACCTAAAGTCCCTGTGCAGCAGGAAAAAATACAGGTTAAAATTGATCCCGAACAGTATCATAAAGACCGTGATGACCACATGTATATAGGTACTGTCAAAATGTGCAACGCTTGCCGCATAATTGGAGAATCCTCCCGTCCCCGCGGTTCCGAACGCGTGAATCAGGCTGTCGAACAGATTCATGCCCCCGAAAAGCAGAAAAAGGATCTCCACGATCGTGAGCGCAAGGTACATCCCGTAAAGAAGCTGGGCCGTAGAACGGGCCTTCGGCAGAAGCTTGTCCTTCTCCGGGCCGGGTACCTCCGCACGCATCAGATACATCGAGTTCTTTTTATCCAGAGTTGTCAGTACCATAACAAACACCAGCACGCCCATGCCTCCGACCCAGTGCGTGAAGCTGCGCCAGAACGCCATTCCCTTCGGCAGGGCCTCCACATCCGTCAGGATCGTGGAACCCGTGGTGGTGAACCCGGACACCGTCTCAAAAAACGCGTCCAGATAATTGGGAATACTGTGCGACAGGAAGAAGGGCAGCGCTCCGAACAGCGACCACAGGATCCATGCGAGCGCCACGACCACCAGCCCTTCCTTCGCGTAGATTGTCGTACTCTCCGGTTTTTTCAGGCCCGTACACAGAAAGACGACCAAAAGCACCGCCGCCGTCGCCAGAAAGGAAAGCGCGCTCCTTTCCCGGAAGATCGCGCCGACCAGCGCGGGAAGCAGAAGCAGAGCCGCCTCCACGCCCAACATCTTTCCAACAATATACCGAATCATTTTCTTATTCATAATCTCTCATTCTGCCCCCGCTATCGAAGAATATCCCTCAGATCGTGGATCCTGTGTTCCATCGTCACGACCACTACGCTGTCGCCGGTCTCCATATGGTCGTCCCCGTCCGGGATAATGATCCTGCCCTTCCGTCCGATGCAGGCAATCAGGTGATTCCGCTTTATCTTCAATTCTCTGAGGGGAACACCGGTGTATTCACATTCCTGATATATGTTGAATTCCAGAGCCTCTACCCGGTTGTCCACCAGCCGGTACATTGCCTCTATATTTGCGCTCTTAATCGTTTTCTGTCTGGCGCGGACATAGCTCAAAATCGCGTCCGCGGTCACGCTCTTTGCGGAGACGACGCTGTCAATCCCCAGTTCCTCGACCATCTGCGCCCGGGAATCCTCGTTCACCTTCGCCACGATCTTGGATACGCCCTTCATCTTCGCGAACAGAGCCATAATGATATTCTCCTCATCCATCCCGGTCAGGGCCACCAGCGCATCCGCGTCCTCGATGCCCTCCTCCATGAGCAGATCGCTGTCCGTGGCGTCCCCGTGAATGATCGTCGCGTCCGGCAGCTGCTCGCAAAGATTCTCACATTTCTCATAATTATTCTCGATGATCTTCACCTGCATCCTTGCCTGCTGAAGCTGGGCCGCCAGATAAAAGCTGACTCTCCCGCCACCGCAGATCAGGACGTTCTTGATCTTGCTGCTCCTCTTTCCCAAAGCATTAAAGAAATTTTCCAGATCCTGGTGCGCCGCCGCGACATGAATCCGGTCACCGGTCTGCAGAACAAATTCGCCGTCGGGGATATACACTTCGCCGCCGCGCTTAACGGCGCATACCAGAAGCTTGATCTGATACCTCCGATAGATTTCCGCCAGAGACAGGCCGTTTAAGCGGCTTTCCTCCTTTACCGCAAACTCGATCAGCTCCACCCTGCCCTTTACGAAAGTCTCCACCTTACTGGCGTCGGGAAAGAGCAAAACGCGCGCAATCTCGTTCGCCATTGCAAAATCCGGATTGACCGCCATGCTCAGCCGCAGATCCTCCTTCAGAATATTGATCTGTTTATAATAAACGGGATTTCTCACGCGTGCGATCGTGTGCCTGGCCCCCAGCCTTCTGGCAAGCAGGCAGCTCAGCATATTCAGTTCGTCCGTAGACGCGCAGGCAATCACCAGATCCGCATGCGGCACGTCCGCGGCCCTCTGAACCTCCGCGCTCGCTCCATTTCCTGTGATGCAGGAGATGTCGAGATTATTGACCGCTTCTTTCAATTTTCCCTCGTTCTGGTCGATCAGTACGATATCGTAATCCTCCTCCGATAACTGGGTGGTTAGCTTATGCCCCACTTTCCCATCACCAATAATCACTATCTTCAATGTTTTTCCCTCTTTGTAAATATCTGTTTTTTTACCAGCATCTGATTATAGCACTTTTATATCCTGACTGCAAGAAAGATTGTGCCTGATAAAGCACAATCTTTCCTGAATTTTCATCGTCTATTCTTCTGCCGCGCGTTTTGCTATTTCGGCCTCCTGCACATCCGCAGGCGCCTGCTCATATCTGGCGAACTCATATTCATAAGTTCCTCTTCCTCCCGTCATGGAACGAAGAGTCGTACAGTACCCGAACAATCCCGTCATCGGAATGTCCGCCTCGATCACCTGCCGGCCTCCGCTGATCGGATTCATGCCGAGAACCCGTCCGCGCCGCTTGTTCAGGTCTCCCATCACGTCGCCGGTATAGTCGTCCGGAACCGTCACTTTGATGGACGCGATCGGCTCAAGAAGCACCGGACCGGCCTCCATAAATCCTTTCTTGAACGCCTGGACTGTGGCCGTCTTGAACGCCATCTCGGAGGAATCCACCGGATGATAGGATCCATCGTAAAGGATCGCTTTCACACCCACAACCGGATATCCGGCCAGAGGCCCCTTCTGTACGGAATCCTGAAGGCCTTTTTCTACCGCCGGGAAGTAATTCTTCGGAACGGCGCCCCCCACTACGATCTCCTCGAATACATACGGGGTCTCCAAATCCCCGGAGGGTTCAAATTTCATCTTAACATGTCCGTACTGTCCATGTCCTCCTGACTGCTTCTTATATTTCGTATCCACATCCGATTTCTTGCGTATCGTCTCACGGAACGCAACCTTCGGCGTCTCCAGCGTGATCTCGCACTTATATCTCGCCAGAAGTTTGCTCGCAATGATCTCGAGATGCTGGTCTCCCATGCCGTACAGGAGGGACTGGCGGTTCTCGCTGTCATTTACCGCTTTGATCGTCATATCTTCCGCCATCATTCTCTGCAGCGCCTGGGATACCTTATCCTCGTCGCCCTTCTTCGTCACGATATATCTCATATAAGTATATGGCTTCGAATACTCCGTCCTTCCATAGACAACCTGATTATTTTTGGCGGAAAGCGTGTCCCCTGTCTTTGTGTTCGTCAGCTTGGCGATCGCGCCGATGTCGCCCGCAAACAGTTCCTTCACCTCTACCGGCTTGTTCCCGACCATCGTATAGAGCTTTCCAAGCTTTTCATCCGTCTCAGTGTCCGGATTATAGAGCGTATCTTCTCCTTTCAGGACGCCGGAACACACCTTCACAAAAGAGTACTTGCCGATAAACGGATCCACCATTGTCTTGAATACATATGCGCTCTTTGGAGCTGAAAAGTCATAATTCGCCTCAAAGATCTCATTCGTATTCCTGTTCACTCCGGCCCTCTCCATACAGTCCGGACTCGGGAAAAACCTCACGATATCGGACAGCAGATTGGCCACTCCCTGTGCCTGTATGTTGGAACCCATCGCAACCGGCACGATACTGCCGTTCATAACCTCCGTGCGCATTGCCGCCCGGATCTCCTCCACTGAAAATTCCTCTCCGTTAAAATACCGCTCCATAAACTCTTCGCTTGTCTCAGCTACAGCCTCCAGGAGCTGTTCGCGGTACATTTCCAGATTCTCCCTGCAGTAATCCGGAATCTCGCACTCTTCTCTCTGCGCGACCCCTGTATATCTTCTGGCCGCGTTCTTAATGATATTGATGTAGCCGACCAGCTTCTCATTCTCACGGATCGGCTGGAAATGAGGCGCGATCACCTTCCCATAGCGCTCGGTCAGGCCTTCCACAACCTCGCGGAAACTTGCGTCGTCCACATCCATCTCCGTCACGTACACCATACGGGGCAGATTATACTTATCACACAGTTCCCACGCTTTTTCCGTTCCAACTTCCACGCCCGCTTTTCCGGACACTACGATGACCGCCGCGTCCGCCGCGCTCACCGCCTCTTCCACTTCCCCGACAAAATCGAAATATCCGGGAGTGTCCAGCACATTAATCTTCGCCTTCTCCCACTCGATCGGGATCAGAGTCGTGCTGATGGAAAACTGCCTTTTCTGTTCCTCTTTATCAAAATCGCTGATCGTATTGCCGTCCACTACCTTTCCCATACGGTTAACAGCTCCTGATACGTAGGCCATCGCCTCTGCAAGACTCGTCTTTCCGCAACCTCCGTGTCCCAAAAGGACAACATTTCTGATTTCGTCCGTTCTATAAACCTTCATAATAGCTGCCTCCTTATTTAGTAAAATCTCATGGATATATTGTACTAAAAAAAATATTCTTTTACAACTCTTTTATACATTTTTTACAATGGTTTCTGTCAGTTTTTTCTTTTTTGCTTTAAATCGATAAAGTGTTGACAATGCCGCGAAAAACGTAGTACAATGCTGAGAGGCAAGTTTTTGCAATATGGCTGAAATTATGGAGGAATCACATATGACTGAGAGAAAGATCGGCTTTATCGGCCTGGGCCTCATCGGCGGTTCCATCGCGAAAGCGATCCGCCAGTATTACCCGGACAGCCGGATCGTCGCTTTTGATACGAATAAAGAAACTCTGGCGCTGGCCACGCAGGAATCTCTGATCGACGTAGCCGCCACCACTATTGATGATAATTTCAGGGAGTGCGGCTACATTTTTCTCTGCGCGCCGGTGTCCTGCAACGCCGCCTACCTGAGGAAGCTGCTTCCCTTTGTCAGCGAAGGGTGTATCGTAACCGACGTGGGAAGCGTCAAAACCAATATCCATCAGGAAGCGGAGGCTCTGGGGCTGCAGGCTTCCTTTATCGGAGGGCATCCCATGGCCGGTTCCGAAAAAAGCGGATACTCCAATTCCAAAGCTATGTTGATTGAAAACGCTTTTTACGTGCTGACCCCCTCCCCGCAGGTACCGCAGGAAAAAGTAGAGGAGTACGCCTCTTTTATCGGAAGCCTGAAAGCGCTTCCGATCATTCTGGATTACAGGGAACACGACCTTATTACAGGGACGATCAGCCATCTGCCGCATATCATCGCGTCCACTCTTGTGAACTACGTAAGGGAATCCGACACGGAAGACGAACTGATGAAACAGCTTGCGGCCGGAGGCTTCAAGGATATTACGAGGATCGCATCCTCCTCCCCCACAATGTGGCAGCATATCTGCATGACCAACGGGAAAAATATTTCAAAAATTCTGGGAGAATATATTCATATACTGAACCGCACAAAAGAGATCATTGATTCGCAGAACGCCGGAGAAATCTACGATCTGTTCGATTCCTCGAGAAATTATCGCAATTCGATTCCCGACACATCATCCGGCCCGATCAAAAAGGCGTTTGCCGTATACTGCGACATTATCGACGAGGCGGGAGGGATCGCTACCATCGCAACCATTCTCGCGTCCAACAATATCAATATTAAAAACATCGGCATTATCCACAACCGCGAATTTGAGGAAGGGGTTCTGCGCATTGAATTTTACGACGGGGCCTCCTCGTCCAGGGCCACGGAACTCCTGCAGAAATACAGATACGTCGTATACGAGAGGTAACAGACTATGAAAACAACAGCTATCGCCGGAAGAGCCGCCGGACTGCGCGGCGAAATCACCATTCCCGGAGACAAATCCATCTCCCACCGCTCCGTCATGTTCGGGGCGCTTGCCAGGGGAACCACGGAGATCACGAATTTTCTTCAGGGCGCGGATTGTCTTTCCACCATCCGGTGCTTCCGGGACATGGGGATTGAAATTGAAAATACGCCGGACAGGATCCTGGTACACGGCAGGGGTCTTCGCGGCCTCGCCGCGCCCTCCGTTACCCTGGATACGGGCAACAGCGGAACGACCACGAGACTGCTTGCCGGCATTCTGGCCGGACAGCCTTTCCCCAGCGTTCTCTCCGGGGACGCGTCTTTAAACTCGCGCCCCATGAAACGGATCATGGAGCCTCTTGGAAGAATGGGCGCAAGGATCGCCAGCGTGCGCGGCAACGGCTGCGCGCCGCTCGCCGTCTCCCCCGGGCAGCTTCACGGCATCCGCTATCAGTCCCCGGTGGCGTCCGCACAGGTGAAGTCGGCCGTCCTGCTGGCGGGTCTGTACGCGGACGGCGAGACCACCGTGACGGAGCCGACCCTGTCCCGCAACCACACGGAGCTGATGCTGCGCGGCTTCGGAGCTTCCGTCGTCTCGTCTCAGACAGATGATGGCCGCGCATCCGCCTCCATCCGCCCTTGCGAGGAACTGTATGCTCAGAGAATACAGGTTCCCGGCGACATCTCCTCCGCCGCCTATTTCATCGCGGCCGGACTCCTTGTCCCCGGGTCGGAACTTCTGATTAAAAATGTAGGCGTCAATCCCACCCGCGCCGGCTTTCTGAAAGTCTGCCGCGACATGGGCGGGCGGATCGAATGCCTGAACGAGAAGATCGCAGGCGGGGAACCGACCGCAGATCTTCTCGTCTCCTACAGTCCCTTGCACGGAACCACCGTGGAAGGAGACGTCATTCCAACTCTGATCGACGAGATCCCGATGATCGCAGTACTTGCCGCGTACGCGGAGGGAACCACAGTCATCCGGGACGCTGCGGAGTTAAAAGTAAAAGAAACGAACCGGATCGACACAGTAACGGAAAATCTTCTCGCTATGGGAGGCCGGATCACTCCCACCGACGACGGAATGATCATCGATGGAACCGGCTCCTTAAACGGTGCTGAGATCAACAGCTATCTGGATCACCGGATCGCTATGGCCTTCGCCGTCGCGGGACTGGCTGCGGAGGGCGAAACTCGCATCCGCGAGAGCGGATGCGTGGACGTCTCCTATCCGGAATTTTTCCGGACTCTGGAGCAGATCTGAAGATTCAGTCATACCGCAGTCTGCCGTCCCGCATCCGAAGGGCTACGTCGGCGGTCTCGGCGACTTCGCTGTCATGGGTCACAATGATGACGCAGTAGCCCTTCTCATGAGCCAGGCTCGCCAGGATCTCTATGATATTCTGTGTGTTCGCGGAGTCCAGGTTGCCGGTCGGCTCATCCGCCAGGATAATCTTCGCGTTAGACGCCAGGCTCCTCGCGATGGCCACTCTCTGCCGTTCCCCGCCGGACAGCTTCGCCGGGAAACGCTTCATCTGTTCTTTCGTGATCCCGACGCCCTCCAAAAGCGCTTCCGCACGGGGCTTCGCATCCTTCGGATGAATCCCGCACAGCTCCATCGGGAAGCACACGTTCTCAACCACCGTCAGCAGCGGAAACAGATGAAACGCCTGAAAGATCATCGAGATATCTTCTCTCCTGTAACGGTCGAGGTCAAGCCCGTCAAGGCTCTCCCCTGCGAACAGGACTTCCCCTGCCGTCGGCAGATCCAATCCCGCCATCAGGGAAAGCAGCGTAGACTTTCCGGAGCCGGACGGTCCCACGATCGCGTAGACCTTCCCCTCCTCAAACACCTGCGAGATCTCCGAAATTGCAGCCTTTTCGGCATTCTTATACGTATAGGATACGTGATTCAAAGCTAAATTTGCCATATTCTTTCCACCTCCATGCCAAGTGTCCTGTGTCACTTTCATATGATCATAACCTACCCTCTGCTCTGCAGAAGTTCCAGTATCCTTCCCCCTGTGATCCGTATCGCTGTCGCCAGCGCGCCCACAAAGCAGCAGAGCAGGTACAAGAACCAACAGAGCAGAACCGTACCCACGCTTCCTTTGAAAAGCGCAGATGCAGACAGGCAGAGGAGCACGGCCGCAAGAAGGACTCCCACCGTGCAGGGGAGCATCTGCTCCAGCAGCAATGTCGCGCGCACACGCTTTTTCGATGAGCCGAGGATCCGCAAAAGCGCGGCTTCCTCCGCCGACTGCAGAACCATCAATCCTGATCCAAGCATACCAATCAGCATGACCGCGCCCACGGCAACCGGAAACATCGTCTCCAGAAGATCACGGACGCGCCTGGCGCTCTCAAGTCCCGCAGTATCCACATAATAGGACGCCACCGGCGCATACTGCATTCCCGCATTCTTCTGTTCCTCCAGAATCGTGTTCAGTTCATCCACCTTTCCATTGTCAGCCAGCGTCAGTTCACAGTAACCGATCGGGAACGGCTGCCCGTAGAGCCAGTCTGCCGTGCTGTTTGCGACCGAATAGAGATGGAAGCCTTCCGATTCATTTTCGGTCTCTATCACGCCCACCACCTTGTATTTCCAGCTCGCCAGCGCGGCTGCTTCCTTCACTTCCGATTCATCCTCATACAGCGTTGTTATGAACTTGTACAGGTCATGGGTCAGCAGGCCGATCTCATCTCCCGGCTGAATCCCCATGCTCTCCGCGAGCGGCTTCCCGACCAAACATACGCCTCCGTCATCGTCAAGCGCGGTGCTGTCACAGCCATCCGCGTAAGTCACGCTGTACTCTCCTGTCAGGCAGCGGTTGAGGTCGTTGGTAAGTATCATGGAACAGGGCGTGTCCGCCTGATTTACACACACCTCCATCGTCCCGTAATAATAGGCATCTTTTATCAAATCCGACTTCGACAGGGTTGTAACCGAGGAAGATGCAAAGCCCGTGGCGCTGACGTTTACGTTTGTCTCCAAAAAGGCGTTTCGGTAGGCAAGCCTTGTCAGCGCGAGAGCGCCGATCCCCCCTGCCAGCACGGCCGCCAGCGCTAAGGATATCACCGTTTTCCCCTTCCTGCGCCACATCTGACGCAGAACATAAAACCATGTGTGGGACGCTGCCCCGTATTTCCTCCCCGAAACCGTCCCCGCTGCATCGGCAAGTCTGAGCTTCCCTAGATCCGCTCCGGCGAAAACCTGGCCCGATTTCACAGCCTCCGTGGATCTCCTTGCCGCAGCTCTGGCATTTTTCACATCCGACGCCAGCAGCTCCAGCGGAGCCATCCGCTTCATCTGACGCAAGAAAATCGCCGCAGTCAGCAGAAGGATCAGCAGTTCAAACGCCAGGCATACCAGAAGCGCCCCGAAAGGCAGCCTTGCACTGGAGGTGTCTTCGCCGCATTACCGGACGCGTAGAACAGTCCCGCCGTACCGCCGGTGAGCGCCGCAGCGGCGGACAATGCGGCAAACGGCAGCACGATCGCATTCCTCGCTCCCTTTGCCGGAACTCCCAGCGTCCGCATAACCGCATACTGCATTTTATTTCTGCCGACATACAGATAAACCGCGAAAACCAGCGTCAGGGCCGCCCCCAGCGCATACAGCAGGGCTGTCAGAAGCGCCGTCTGCCTGCCTCTTGAAAAGGTATCCTTGATCGACATCCAGCCGCCGTCCGAGAAACGAAGCCCCACTCCCATCTCCGCGGCCATCGGCTCTGCCGCCTGCCTGAACGCCTCGATGTCGTAGGCATCCTCCACGAGCACGCTGAACTCTCCGGTATCGCTCACATAATCGTCCGGAACCGTGATCGGCAGAAGGTCTGCCGGCACAAAGATCGTATTGAGCGTGTAGGACCAATCGCCCTCCTTGATGCGGGTCTGGTAGTCGTCTGTCAGCTGGTAGGCGCCGACGATTTCCAGCTCCGCCGTCTCCACAAAATCAGAAGCCCAGCTTGTCCACAGAGCCACTGCACCCCGGGAGTAATTCTGTCCTCTCAGGTTATCGCCGAGCTTCACCGTGATCCGGTCGCCGATAGAAACCTGATTCGTCTCCAGAAAAAGCTCGCTCACCACGCAGGCGTCCTCATCCCCCGCCACGATGGGCCTGCCCTGGCTGATCACCATATCGCGCTCATTAAGTCGGGGAACAGCCCGCATATCGTGGGTATACACGATGTCGTAGGTATACAGGTTCTGCTGATACGTTTCGACCACCTTCTTAGGATAAGCGAACTCCTCCGTTTCCAGATAATCATCGCCCAGCCCCTCTATGACATAAAATGTCTGAGCTTCGGGGTTGTCCCCATCCAGAGTCTGCATATAGAGATCCCGGCCGGACAGCTCATTATACCTTCCGAAGACCAGGCACCTGCTCCCCGGCTTTAACCCGTCATAAAAGGATCTGGGCCGTTCTCCCCCGGCAAAGCCATCCCCATAGATCGACTCGAACTCCTCGTCCCCATAGGCCCTCGTCTGCACTCTGAGCGGCTGTCCCTCGTCAAGCACGATCTTGTCGCCGACAAGCACATGGACATCTTCCAGCAGCAGATTGACGTAGGGAGGGCTTGCGGTGTCCTCACATCCGAGGAAGCTGCCTTCAACCGCAAACTGGCCGTTCCGCATGATCGCATAATCCGGATCGATCAGGCGCCTGTAATCCTCCACCATCCCGGCAGTCATATACCTGTGGTCCGCAACCGTCACGCCGGGCAGGGAGCAGAACTTCTCCATCTGTTCCTCGTCCGGCCAGGGCTTGTTGTCCGGTATGTACGAACCCGATCCAAATTCGTTATCGTATGTCACCATCGGCTGCGTGAGGTCAAGGGCTGCGACTCTGTGATAGAAACTCTCAGCTTTCTCCGTCTCCCTGCTCGTAACCGCATATTCCGCCGCCCTGGAAAATAAAGTAAAGGACGCGGCAGCGATCAAAAGAAAGGTCAGCAATGTCTTCAAAGGCGACCGAAACAACATTTTAAAAGCGACTGTTTTTCTCATCTGACTCCCTCCTTATATTATTTCTCTTCTATCACCGTAAAACCCTGAAAAATCAAACTTTCCGCCAAAAAATCCGGGATTTCATCCTTTTTCCCAGTAATATTATCAACCATATAATAGGTACCGTCCGCACCCTTGATCAGATAGGAGTTTTCCTTTGTAAGTTCAAATGTATTCGGATCCGTCTCGATCTCCTTGACCGGCGGATCGTATCTTGGCTGCAGAACAAAAGAATAGGAAAACGCCATGAACAAAACGGTCGCGGCCACCCACAGCACGAGAGACAAACCCTTCCGGCTCCTGTGGTTCCGGCTGTCCGCCACGATCCGCAGCCGCTCCACAAGCTCCATCCCCCGGCGGCTCCCGGAGAATGCCGTCGTCATATCCCGTTTTTCTCTCGATTCCTCCGCTCCCGCTCTCTTCAGTTCGGAGACGATCGTCGTCAGATACTCCGCCTTGCCAACGTCGTCCATCCCCTCCGTCACACGAAGGTCGCATTTGATCTCCAGGGTCTGTGACAGATCCTTTTTCAGAAGATACGCCGCAGGGTTCCACCAGAAGACGCAGCAGAACAACTGCGTCAGCAGCTTCACGGGCAGATCCCGGTTTTCAAAATGCGTATACTCGTGCTTCAGGATGTGGTAAAGCTCTGAATCGCCGTATTTCCTCTCCGGTAGGACAATGATCTTCCGGAAAATCCCTTCGCCGACCGGGATCTTCACGTCCCCTCTCGTCCGAAGCTCGATCTTCATCTTCCGTTTTCCCTCGTGTGCCACCCGCCGGAACACGCGGCTGTACTGCTCGTCCTCGCACGGCCTTCCGGATGACGCCCATCTCGCCACTCTCACGTACCGGACGGCAAGCGCCAGGCACAAGAGGATGGCACCCCCAATCCACAGACAGACAAAAACCGACAAAAGCGACCACCTGGTCGTTCCGATCTTATTGATATAGAACCACTCCCAAAATACGTTGAACACACCCTCCAGCGGAATCGCTTTTGTAAAGAAGAACTCGTAAGGAAACAGCATCCGCACAGCAGAAAACGTACATAAAATCAGTAAGCTGCCGACTCCGAACCATCTGATAAAACGAATGTTTTTTCTGCAAAAATATTGAAGTAGGATCAGAATACTGCTCCACAGCACAGCCATAAATACGGAAAATGCGGTGATCTGCATCGCTTTGTTCACTCCCCCATCACTCTTCCTCTATCAGCTTAAAACCATCCGAAATCATTTGCTTCGCCATCTTTTCCCTGACATCGTCTCTCTGGCCATCCTTCGTGACTATATAATATGTACCGTCCGCGTCTCTAACCAAATAAGCGTTTTCCGGTGTAATCTGGAATGCGTTCTCATCCGTCTCGATCTCTTCGATCGGCGTGTCGTACCTCGGCTGCAGAACAAAGGAATAGGAAAACGCCATGAACAAAATGTTCACAGCCACCCACAGCACGAGAGACAAACCCTTCCGACCTCTGTGATTCCGGCTGTCCGCCACGATCCGCAGCCGCTCCACAAGCTCCATCCCCCGGCGGCTCCCGGAGAATGCTGTCGTCATATCCCGTTTTTCTCTCGATTCCTCCGCTCCCGCTCTCTTCAGTTCGGAGACGATCGTCGTCAGGTACTCTGCCTTGCCGACGTCGTCCATCCCCTCCGTCACTCGAAGGTCGCATTTGATCTCCAGGGTCTGCGACAGATCCTTTTTCAAAAGATACGCTG
>CANRMH010000020.1 GCA_947631695.1 uncultured Lachnospiraceae bacterium
GGATCAGACGCTCGCCCCACAGGATGAGGCGAAGCGCGCGCAGGCGGCGACGATGCTCCGGAGATTCCTGGAAAATGTAGCGAAATAAAAGAATAAGATGTAACATACATATCCTTCTTTGGAGAGCGGCGCAAAACAGATCTGAAAATGTCTGCAAAGCGTCGCTCCTCTTTTATAGCTCTTTTATTTCCCCATGTGTAGTTTTGCTTGACTTTTCTTCGCGAAAATGATACAAATGAGTTATGGATAATAAGACTTGATAGAGGTGCGTTTTTCATCAGTATTTCACAGCGACAGCGGAGGGACGCTGCTGTGAAGGAAAGGGGGAAGCGCCGAAGGAGCCGGATTTCCCCGAATCCGTTTCCTGGGACGCAGGAGAAGATGCTGCGGACTGTCACATCAGTGGAGCGCTATCAGAGGAGATGGAAAGATGGGAACACCGTGGATACGCTTCCGGAAGCGTTATCTGCAGTGTTCCTGTTTCATTTCATAGGAAACTTCGTTCCCTGTGAAACAAAAAGCGTTCCGCGGGATCGCACTGCGATGGATAGGAGGATGCCTCTGACGCAATCCGCCGCAGGCGGAGAATCTCGCAGGCGAGAGACTATTTCATTTTATCACACGAAGGAAGAGAGGATTGGTTTATGAGAAACATGAAGCGTAAAATCATGTGGGCGTTTTCTATGGTCATGCTGCTGGCGATGAGCTGCCCGCTGCTGGTATTTGCGGCGGATGAGGCCGAGGAGTACGTGCCGTCCATGCATGCGACGATCTGGTCGCTGATTCCGCCCGTTGTGGCCATTCTGCTTGCATTGATCACGAAGGAAGTGTACAGTTCCCTGTTTATCGGGATCCTGATCGGCGGAATCTTTTATTCCGGATTCACCTTCGAGAAGACGGTCACCCATGTGTTTGAAGACGGGATCATCGGCGTACTTTCCGACAGCTATAATGTAGGGATTCTGGTATTTCTGGTGATTCTGGGCATTATGGTATGCCTGATGAACAAGGCGGGAGGCTCCGCGGCGTTCGGACGCTGGGCGAGCGTGCATATCAAGACCCGCGCAGGGGCGCAGCTGGCCACGATCGTACTCGGCGTACTGATTTTTATCGATGACTATTTTAACTGTCTGACAGTGGGAAGCGTGATGCGGCCGGTTACGGACAAGCACAAGATTTCCCGTGCCAAGCTGGCTTATCTGATCGACGCTACGGCGGCTCCGGTATGCATTATCGCGCCGATCTCATCCTGGGCGGCTGCGGTGACGGGCTTTGTGGAAGGGGAGGACGGTCTTTCCATCTTTATCCGCGCGATTCCGTACAACTTCTACGCGCTTCTGACGATTGTGATGATGCTTGGCCTGGTCTGGATGAAGGTGGACTACGGCCCGATGAAACTGCATGAGGAAAACGCGGCCAGGGGCGATCTGTTCACAACTCCGGACAGACCATATGCGAATGCGGAGGCGGAGAAAGAAAATACCAACGGAAAAGTCATCGATCTTGTATTTCCGATCGTACTTTTGATCGTCTGCTGTGTGATCGGTATGATCTACACCGGCGGTTTCTTCTCAGGGGAAAGCTTTGTGACGGCGTTTTCCCAGAGCGACGCTTCCGTCGGCCTGGTGCTGGGAAGTTTCTTTGCCTTTGTGATTACCATCATCTACTATCTGGCGAGACGCGTGCTGAAATTCGGCGAGTGCATGGCGTGTGTGCCGGATGGTTTCAAGGCGATGGTGCCGGCGATCCTGATCCTGACGCTGGCCTGGACTCTGAAAGCGATGACGGACAGCCTGGGAGCGGCGGATTATGTGGCGGGACTGATGCAGTCCTCGGCGAAGGGACTCGTACATCTGCTCCCGGCGATCATCTTCCTGGTGGGATGTTTCCTCGCGTTTGCGACCGGAACTTCCTGGGGGACGTTCGGGATCCTGATTCCGATTGTGGTTGCTGTATTTGCGGGAACGAATGAGACGATGATGATCATCTCCATCTCCGCGTGCATGGCGGGAGCGGTCTGCGGCGACCATTGCTCGCCGATTTCCGACACGACGATCATGGCGTCCGCCGGGGCGCAGAGCAATCACGTCAACCATGTGACGACGCAGCTTCCGTATGCGGTTACGGTGGCGGCTGTGTCCTTTGTGACCTATGTGATCGCAGGATTCGTGCAGACGGCCTGGGTCGCTCTGCCGATCGGGATTCTCCTGATGATCGGCGTCCTGGTATTTATCAAATATATAGAGAAAAAGAAAGAGAATTAAAGGATCTCAGATGAGGAAGGAATCATCTGTTTTTACGGGAGCCGGGCGCAGTTGCGCGTCCGGCTCTTTGCGACTTTCCGGTTGAAATCTTTGTACAAACAGTATATAGTAATACTGTTAACTTTAGAGAAACGGAAAGAGAGTAAATGGGAGAGTACATACAGAGAGATCATCTGGAATACCCGGAGCTTACCATGTTCCAGATGGTCGAGAGGATTGCAGGCCAGTATCCGAAGGAGCCGGCCTATGAATTTTACGGACATAAGACGAGTTATGAAGAGTTTGTGAAGCGGATCGAGAGGGCGGCGCGAGCGTTCCTGGCGATGGGGATCGAAAGAGGGGACGCGGTGACCATATGCCTGCCGAATATTCCCCAGGCGCTGGATTGTTTCTATGCGCTGAATCGGATCGGGGCGGTGGCGAATATGGTGCATCCGCTGTCGGCATGCAGCGAGATTACGTTCTACCTGAATATCTCAAAGAGCAAAGCGATCCTGACGGTGGATATGTTTTATGAGAAGGTGGAGGATGCGCTCCTCGAGGCGGATCATCCGGTGACGGTGCTGGTGACGCGGATCCAGGAGGAGCTGAATCCCGTGCTGAAGGCCGCCTATGTCCTGAGAAAGGGGAAGGCGTACCTGCGCTTTCCCAACACGGATCACGCCGTTTTGTGGAAAACATTTCTGAAAAACGGACGGACACATCGACAGCTTCCGGAACCAACCTTCGATGCTCACAGAACCGCCGTGATCCTCTACAGCGGAGGGACGAGCGGCACGCCCAAAGGGATCTGCCTGTCGGATCTGAATTTCAATGCCTGCGCGATGCAGGCGAGGGAGGCTATCGGGGAGGAGTTCCGCACCGGGCTGAAGATGCTGAGCTGTATGCCCTGTTTTCACGGTTTCGGGCTGGGCATCAACCTGCATGCGATACTGGTTCACGGCGCGTGCTGTGTTCTGATGCCTACGTTTAACAACAAGAGTTATGCGAGGATGCTGGTGAAAAAGAAGCCGCATTTCGTTGCGGGAGTGCCGACGATCTTTGAGGCGCTTCTGCATATGCCGGATCTGGACGGGGTGGATCTGGGATTCCTGCACGGGATGTTCTGCGGGGGCGATTCGCTGTCCGTGGAACTGAAAAAGAAGGTGGACGCCTTTTTGAAGGAACATGGGGCGACGATTCAGGTGCGCGAGGGTTACGGGCTGACCGAGTGCGTGACGGCGAGCTGCCTGACGCCGCGCGACACCTGCCGGGAAGGCAGTATCGGGATTCCGTTTCCTGACACGCTGTACCGCATTGTGAAGCCTGGGACGGACGAGGAAGTTCCCGTCGGGGAGGAGGGCGAGATCATCCTGACCGGCCCGACGCTGATGCTGGGATACCTGGATCATCCGGAGGAGACTGCGGCGGCTCTGCGGAGGCGGAAGGACGGAAGAGTCTGGCTGTACACCGGCGACATCGGCCGCATGGACGGGGACGGGTACGTTTACTACGTGAGGCGAATGAAACGCCTGATCATCACCAACGGGTACAATGTATATCCGGGACAGGTTGAGAATATCATCGACGCCTTTCCGGACGTATCCTACAGCTGTGTGATCGGGGCGAAGGATCCGCGCCGGATGCAGCGCGTGAAGGCATATATTGTACTCCGGGACGGGGTGAAGGCGGATGAGAACTGCCGGCAGAGGATCCGGGAGTATCTGAAGCGCCATGTAGCGCGCTACGCGCTGCCGCGTGAGATAGAGTTTCGCGGGGAGCTTCCCAAGACACTGGTGGGTAAGGTGGCATATCGGATTTTGGAGGAGGAAGCCAATGGTGAGACGCACAGGGAAGGGAGCGAGCAGTTATGAAGAAGCAGAAGAGACGCTGGGGAGACCGCAGGGACGGGCGAAGAGTGAAGAACGTTCCGGGGCTGCAGGCCATTATGCCGCATTTGATGCCCAACCGCACGGACAGCGAGGTCTACCTGAATGACAAGATCGACGCCACGGAGCTGGTTCGGTATCTGGAGGAGAAGAACAAGGGGCGGAAGGATAAGATCACGCTGTTTCACTGCGCGGTCACCGGACTCGCGCGCATGGTGAGAGAGCGGCCTAAGATGAACCGTTTTATCCAGGGACGGCGGGTGTATGAGAGAGATGAGATCAGTCTGAGCTTCGTCTGCAAGCGAAGGTTTACCGACCAGGCAGAGGAGGCGCTGATGGTGCTGGTGGCGAAGGATACGGACACGATCGATGAGATCAGCCGCAGGATCGTGGGAGATGTAAAGGAAACGCGGAAAAGCGAACACTCTACAGGCGGCGTGGACGCGCTTCTGGATTCTTTTGCGAAGCTTCCCCGTCTGCTGTTAATGATGGTGGTACGTGTGATCCGCTGGCTGGATTTCTGGGGACTGAACCCGAGATTCATCACGGAGGGCGATCCGAATTATACGACGATCCTCTGCAGCAATCTGGGAAGCATTAAATGCCCGTCGGTCTACCACCACCTGAACAATTACGGCACGAACAGCATCATGGTGACGATTGGAACGCTGCATAAGGAGGAACTGCTGATGCCGGACGGCCATAGAGAGGTGCGCGATGTGATCGACATTGGCGCGACGCTGGACGAGCGGATCGCGGACGGATTTTATTTTGCGCGGAGCCTGAAGCTGATCAAGCATATTTTTGCAAATCCTGAGCTTCTGGAAAAGCCGCTGGGAGAGAACAGCGGATTTCTGTATGAATAGAAAAATTTCCGCATATGCGGATTTGCGGCGCGATGGCGCCGGATGGGTATAAGAATCCGCAAAAGCTGGTCAGACTAAGAGTGATCAGTAAAAAATAATTAAAAATGAAAAGAACTGGAGAGATTGTATGAGTATCAAAGAGATCGATCAGTATGAGGTGATTCAGGAACGCGACCTGAAAGATGTAAAATGTAAAGGGTCTTTGCTGAGACATAAAAAGAGCGGGGCAAGAGTGGTTCTCATGGAGAATGACGATCCGAACAAAGTATTTATGATCGCTTTCCGTACGCCTCCGGAGGACAGCACGGGACTTCCGCACATCCTCGAACATTCCGTTTTGTGCGGATCCAGGAATTTCCCTGTGAAAGATCCGTTTGTGGAACTGGTAAAAGGTTCTCTGAATACTTTTTTGAACGCGATGACTTATCCGGATAAGACGGTTTATCCGGTTGCAAGCTGCAACGATAAGGATTTCCAGAACCTGATGCATGTATATATGGACGCCGTCTTTTATCCCAATATTTATCTGCACGACGAGATCTTCCGCCAGGAGGGATGGAGTTACAAGCTGGAGGATGAGGACGCGAAGCTGGAATACAACGGCGTCGTATATAATGAGATGAAGGGCGCGTTTTCCTCGCCGGAGGGCGTGCTGGACCGGATGATCCTGAATACCCTGTTCCCGGATACTTCCTATGCGAATGAATCCGGCGGCGATCCGGAAGTCATTCCGGAGCTTACGTATGAGCAGTTTCTGGAATTCCACAGAAAATATTACCACCCGTCCAACAGCTACATTTACCTGTACGGCAATATGGATATGGAAGAAAAACTGCGCTGGCTGGACGAGGAATATCTGAGCAGCTTTGAGACGGAGTCCATTGATTCTGAGATCCGTTTTCAGCAGCCGTTTGAGCAGATGATCGAAAGGGAGATTCCCTATTCCGTTGCAAGCGACGAGCCGATAGAGGACAATACCTATTTGTCCTACAGCAAGGTGATCGGCACTGCGCTGGACCGGGAACTCAGCGTGGCGTTCGAGATCCTGGATTATGCGCTGTTGTCCGCGCCGGGCGCGCCGCTGAAAAAGGCGCTGGTGGAGGCGGGAATCGGGAAGGATGTGATGGGATCCTACGACAACGGGATCTACCAGCCCATCTTTTCTGTGATCGCAAAGAATGCCAACGCCTGGCAGAAAGAAGAATTCATCAGGATCACCGAGGATGTATTCCGCGATCTGGCAGAGAACGGGATTGACCGGAAGGCTTTGGAAGCCGGGATTAACTATTTTGAGTTCCAGTACCGGGAAGCGGACTATGGAAGATACCCGAAGGGACTGATGTATGGGCTGCAGATTATGGAGAACTGGCTCTATGACGACGAAAAACCGTTCCTGAATATCGAGGCGCTCTCTGTATTTGCCTTTTTAAAGGAACAGCTCAATACCAGGTACTTTGAGGAGCTTCTGCGCAAATATCTGCAGGAAAACCGGCATGGAGCCGTCTTGGTGGTTGCGCCGGAGCGCGGGAGGACCGCGCGGATGGACAAAGAGCTGGAGGAAAAGCTGCAGGCGTACAAGGAAAGCCTCGGAAGGGATGAGGTGGAGAGCCTCGTGCGGCGAACAAGGCAGCTGGAGGAGTACCAGTCGGAGCCGTCCGACGAGGAAGCGCTTGCGACGATACCGGTGCTTCAGAGGGAGGATATTTCACGGGAAATCGAACCGGTGTACAATGAAGAGATGCAGATAGCCGGCGTTCCGGTCGTTTTCCATGAGATTGACACGAACGGAATCGGTTATGTGGATGTGATGTTCGATCTGTCGGAGACGCCGGAGGAACTGCTTCCGTATGTCGGAATGCTTCAGGGAATAATCGGTCTGATCGACACGGAAAATTATGAATACGGAGAACTGTTTAACGAGATCAACGTGCATACGGGAGGAATCGGCGCCGCGCTGGAGCTGTATCCGGACGTCACAAAGGTAAAGGAGAAGGAATTTCGCGCGACCTTTGAGATCAAGACAAAGGCGCTGTATGGGAAGCTGCCGATAGCGTTTTCCATGATGCTGGAGATGCTGACGCGGTCAAAGCTGAACGATGAGAAGAGGCTGAAAGAAATTCTGGCGATGACCTGCTCCCGTCTGCTGATGGGCTTCCAGTCGTCCGGTCATACGACGGCCGCTCTGCGCGCGCAGTCCTACGCCTCCCCATCCGCAAAGTTCCGGGATATGACGAGCGGGATTGAATTTTATCAGAAGGCTTCGGAGATCGAGAAGCACTTTGAGGAGAAGAAGGATGAACTGATCGCCAATCTGACGCGCCTCGCGAAGAGTATCTTCCGGGCGGACCGCATGATGGTCAGCTTCACGGCACAGCGGGAAGGACTGGAAGGATTCGAAGAGCAGCTCCAGATACTGAGGGACGGACTTTTCAAAGAGGAACCAAAAGGAGCGGAGGAAGGGCCGTGCATCCTTCACTGTGAGAAGAAAAACGAGGGATTTAAGACCGCGTCCAAAGTACAGTATGTGGCGAGAACGGGCAATTTCATTGACCACGGGGCGTCGTATACCGGCGCGCTGCAGATTTTGAAGGTGATCATGGGCTATGAATATCTGTGGCAGAATATCCGCGTGAAGGGCGGAGCTTACGGATGTATGTGTAATTTTAACCGGATCGGGGAGGGATATTTTGTATCCTACCGCGACCCGAACCTGAAACGGACGATGGAAGTCTATGAGGGAGTGGCAGAGTATCTCCGCAATTTTACGGTCAGCGACTTTGATATGAACAAATATATCATCGGAACGATCAGCAATCTGGATCAGCCCATGACGCCGGCCGCGAAGGGCGACCGCTCCATGAACCTGTATATGAACCATGTCAGCGAGGAGATGCTGAGAACGGAGCGCCGGGAGATCCTGGATGCTTCGCAGGAGGACATCCGGAAGCTGGCGGCGGTTGTCGAGGCGATGATGGAGGCGGAGCAGATCTGCGTGATCGGAAGCGAGGATCGCATCGAGGAAAATAGAGAAATGTTTTTACAGGTGACAAAGTTTTAAAACAGGATGGACGGGGAGGGCGAAGCGCTCTTCCCGCGACAGAGGATACAGAGTATGAAGAAAGAATTTCGTTCGGGATTTGTAACCCTGATCGGCAGGCCGAATGTGGGAAAATCCACGCTGATGAATTGCCTGATCGGGCAAAAGATCGCGATTACATCCAAAAAGCCGCAGACGACAAGGAACCGCATCCGGACTGTGATGACAACGGAGGAAGGACAGATTATTTTTGTGGACACGCCGGGGATTCATAAGGCAAAGAATAAGCTCGGCGAATATATGGTGAATGTGGCTCAAAGGACGCTGAACGAGGTGGACGTAGTGCTTTGGCTGGTGGAACCTTCTACGTTTATCGGGGAAGGGGAGAAGCATATCGCGAGACAGCTGGAGCGCGTTCAGACCCCGGTGATTCTGGTTATCAATAAATTGGATATGGTAAAGAGGGAGGATGTGTTCCCCGCTATTGCAGCATACAAGGATTTGTATGATTTTGCGGAGATTGTTCCGGTATCCGCAAGGAGCGGGCAGAATACGGATGAATTGCTCCGGGTGATCATGAGTTATCTTCCCGCTGGCCCGCAATTTTATGACGCCGATACCGTGACGGATCAGCCCATGCGGCAGATCGTGGCGGAGCTGATCCGGGAGAAAGCTCTTCATTGTTTGAATGAGGAGATTCCGCATGGAATTGCCGTTGTGATCGTGCGCATGAAAATGAAAAATAAAGTGATGCATATTGACGCCGACCTGATTTGCGAGAGAGATTCACACAAGGGGATAATTATTGGAAATCAAGGAAATATGTTGAAAAAGATCGGAAGCACCGCGCGCTATGAAATTGAAAAAATGCTGGAATGCAGGGTGAATCTGAAGATATGGGTGCGGGTGAAGAAGAACTGGAGAGACAGCGAGTTCCTGATGAAAAATTTTGGATATCAGGAAGACGAATAAAATAAGCCTTCCGTGGGAGAAGCTAATCCTATCAACAGAGGATGAGGTGATTCTATGGAAGAAGAGTACTGGGAAAAATTTATGGCGTCGGGCCGGGTAATGGATTATCTCTATTACAAAGGCCTGAAAGTCTGCGGCCGGGTAATGCGGCAGTATGACCGGACCGCGGAGGAGATACAAAAAACAGGAGAGCAGACGTTTGAACCAGATAACAGTTATGGGAATGGTACTTATGACCACTCCTGTGGGAGAATATGATAAACGTGTTGTGATTTTGACCAGAGAGCGGGGAAAGATCGCCGCATTTGCCAGAGGCGCAAGAAGGCCGAACAGCCCTCTGGCAGGTACGGTCATGCCGTTCTCCTTCGGGGAATTCACAATCTATGAGGGGCGGACATCCTATACCATGGTGTCGGCCTCTGTTTCCAATTATTTTGCGGAACTCAGGGGAGACATGGAAGCTGCCTGCTACGGGTGCTATTTTATCGATATTGCGAACTACTATGCGCGGGAGGAAAACGATGAGACGCAGCTTCTGAAGCTGCTCTATCAGACGCTTCGGGCTTTGACGAAACCATCTATCCCCAACCGACTGATCCGCTGCGTCTACGAATTGAAAGCGGTCTGTGTGAACGGGGAGGGGCCTCAGGTATTTCGTTGCGTCGCCTGTGGAAGCTGTGAGCATGGCAGCGTGTTCAGCGCGCAGCGCGGCGGACTGCTGTGTGAAAAATGCCGGCGCGGCGCGGCGGACGAGATCCATCTGTGCGAGTCCTCTTTGTATGCGCTTCAATTTATCGTCAGTTCGCCGGTGGAAAAACTTTATACCTTCAACGTGTCGGAGGAGGTGCTGCGCGAACTGGAGGACGTCGCCGCAAGCTATATGAAGACCTACGTGGGAAAGTCTTTCAGGTCGCTGGAGATCCTGGAACAGATGATCACGCCTGTATAGTATCATTCGCGTAAAGCATAATAATCTATTCAATATAAGCATTTGCTATTTTAAGGGAATGACAGTAAGATAGAATATAGAAAAGAAATTGGTATGAAAGAATGACGGGAGGTACGCATATGAAGAGAATTGCGCAGGGATATTATGTGGGCGAGCGTCCCCTGTTCGGAGAACAGGATTTGATCATTGAAGATACAATTTTTACAGACGGGGAGTCCCCTTTGAAGGAAAGCGCGAATATCAAGCTGTACGGCTCCATGTTCAAGTGGAAATATCCGCTGTGGTATGCGAAAAATATCTATGCGAAAGACTGCACATGGTTTGAAATGGCGCGGGCGGGCGTTTGGTACACGGAACATATTACGGTGGAGGACTGCCAGATTGAAGCGCCGAAGAATTTCCGCCGCTGCAAAGATTTGATATTGCGGGGCGTCTCTTTTCCGAATGCCGGGGAAACGCTGTGGAACTGCAGCGGGGTCGTTCTGGATCATGTGACGGCAAAGGGAGACTATTTCGCAATGAACAGCAGCGACATGAAAATTGACGGGCTTACGCTGTACGGCAATTATCCTTTTGACGGCGCAAGGAATGTGGAGATCCATAATGCCAGGCTGCTCTCCAAGGACGCTTTCTGGAACAGCGAAAACGTCACGGTTTACGACTCTTTTATCTCCGGCGAATATCTCGGCTGGAACGCAAAAAATCTGACGCTGATCAACTGCACCGTGGAGAGCCTGCAGGGCATGTGCTACATTGACAACCTCGTGATGAAAAACTGCAAGCTCATTCACACCACCCTCGCCTTTGAATATTCCACCGTGAAGGCGGATATCTCAGGCAAGATCGACAGCGTACTCAATCCGTCGGGAGGTTGGATCACGGCGGACAGCATAGGCGATCTGACCATTGAAAAGGATAAGGTCGATCCGTCAAAAACGATAATCTGTTGCCGGGATTGTTCCCGCAGGGAGGCATGCTGATGAAATATGATTTTGATGCGGTCATTGACCGAAGAAACACGGCTTCACTCAAATGGGATGTGGCGGAAAACGAATTGCCCATGTGGGTGGCGGACATGGATTTTCAAACCGCGCCGGAAATCCGGGAGGAATTGCAGCGCCGCCTGTCGCACGGGGTATTCGGCTATTCTGTCCTGCCGGAAGAATGGTATGGCGCGATCTGCGGATGGTGGGAATCCCGCCATCATTTCAGGATGGAAAAAGATTGGCTGATCTTCTGCACCGGCGTCGTTCCCGCGCTGTCCTCTATCGTGCGGAAACTGACCACAGTGGGAGAAAACGTCCTGGTTCAGACGCCGGTCTACAACATTTTCTTTCACTCCATCGCGAACAACGGAAGAAATGTCCTCGAAAGCCCGCTCGTCTATGACGGCGCAGGATATTCGGTCAATTTTGACGATCTGGAGAGAAAACTCGCCGATCCGCAGACCACGCTGATGATTCTCTGCAATCCCCACAATCCGATCGGGAAAATATGGGACAGGGAGACATTGGCGCGTATCGGGCATCTCGCCGCAAAATATCATGTGATTGTGGCGTCGGACGAAATTCATTGTGATTTGACCGATCCCGGTAAGGAGTATATTCCCTTTGCGTCGGTAAATGAGGAATGCCGGGAAAACAGCGTCACCTGTATCGCTCCCACAAAAACGTTTAATCTTGCCGGCCTGCAGACCGCAGCCGTATGCGTACCGAATCCCGTGCTGCGGCACAAAGTATGGAGGGGGCTGAATACGGACGAAGCGGCGGAGCCGAATGTCTTCGCAATCCCTGCCGCGGTCGCCGCTTTTACCAGGGGCGCAGAGTGGCTCGACGCCCTGCGGGAGTATCTCTATGAGAACAAAAAGACGGTCTCGGCTTTTTTGAAAGAAAATCTTCCCCAGATCGCCCTCGTCCCTTCGGAGGCTACCTATCTGCTCTGGCTGGACTGCAGTAAAGTGTGCGCCGACGCTTCCCGCCTGCAGAAATTCCTTCGGCGGGAAACCGGGCTGTATGTCTCTGAGGGAGCGCAGTACGGGCGGACCGGAATGTCCTTCCTACGGCTCAATATCGCCTGCCCGCGCATCATCCTTGAGGACGGGATGAGACGGCTTCTCAGAGGGGTCGCGTCGTTTTAGGCAATGTCTTTTGTCCCATATCTGTAAAATGCTGCCGTGATCCCCGCCAGCGCAAACAGAATCCCTACGGTGAGATATTGCGGGGGAATCCTGCCGTCTGCGATGATATCCGCGCTTTCCGTATATCCAAACGGCGTGAGGTATTTCAGAAATCGCGCTTTCTCTGTCAGATTTGCAATGAGATTCAAAACATAGAAGAGTGCCGCAATGCCAAGTCCAATCCCCAGTCCGCCTCTGCTGATGAATGAAGAGATTCCAAAGCAGACCGACGCAATTTCGATTTGAAGGATCAGATATGCGAGAAATATCAGGGCCATCGGCCGGATCTCCGGCCTTTCTCCGATCACGAGCGTTGACAGGATTGTGATGGCGATGACAGCGATATTTAAAATTAAAATCTGCAGCAGCACCGCCAGAAGCTTTTTTGCTACGACTTTTCTTCGGGGAACAGGGTGAGTCAGAAGAAATTCCGCCGTGTGCTGCTTCTCTTCCTTCGCGAGGGAGGAGATCCCTGACATTGCGGCATAGAAAGCGCCGCCGAGTCCGAGAATGTTGCCGCATTCTATGCCGAAAAAGCCGATAAATTCACCAAAATCAATCTGATCCATGCCGAATGCAGCCGAGAAGCTGCCCATATCGGAGAACATGCCGCTGATTTCATTCACCTGACTTTCCATTTCGGGATAGATCAAGATACAGACTGCCAGCAGGAGAGCAATCGAAGCTGTCCAAAGGATCAGCGCGGCCCTTCCCTGTTTCATCTCATGTCTCAAAAGCACCATCTTCAGGCATCCTCCTTTCCGTAATCATGCAGGAAGATTTCTTCCAGATCCGGCTCGTCAATCTTTATATCCGTCAGAGGAAGGCTTGCGAGTATCCCAAGCAGCCGTCGAATGTCACCGCCGTACAGAAAACTCACCGTGTTTTCGGTTATCTTTACATCCCGCATATTTTCTAACGAAGGAGGAGACGCAATTCCGCTGACGGTCACCCGCTTCGCTCCGGTATGTCCGAGATTGCGGGTACTGTCGCATACCAGCAGCCGTCCTTCGCGGATGACTGCCGCATGTTTACAATATCGCTGAATCTCCGAAAGAACATGGGAGGACAAAAATATGGTCGCTCCCTGCGCGTTTCGTTCTTTCAAAATGATATAGAATTCCCGTTGCATCAGCGGATCCAGCCCGCTGGTGGGTTCGTCCAGAATACAAAGCTTCGGTCTGTGCTGCAAAGCGCAGACAATGGATACTTTTTTCCGGTTGCCAAGAGAGAGTTCGCTGATCTTTTTTGCAGTGTCCAGTTCCAGCCGGTCACACAGGGATCTGGCTTCCTCACGGCAATCTTTACCCCGCAGGTCAGCGGAAAATCGGATCACGTCCCGCACACGCATAGTGGGGTAGAAGAAAGCCTCGGACGGCATATAGCCGACAGCGTCAAGGATATCGCTTCGATTCCGGGAAACAGGCTTTCCGAAAATGGCTGTGCTGCCGCTTGTGGGGAAAATGAGACCCAGAAGCGCGCGGATCGTCGTACTCTTTCCTGCTCCGTTCGGCCCGATAAAGCCGAAGAAATCGCCCTCGTCCACGGTTAGGTTCAGATCAACGATACCTCTCGCCTTTCCGTAGTATTTTGTAAGAGATGAAATTTCTATTGCCTTTGGCATGGATTGGGACTCCTTCTTTCTGAAAAATTATTTTTGATCTTTGTAGATAATTGCTATCATCTCTGAGGGCGTTACAATAAAACTACGTTTTGGAAAATGCCGGATATTACCGGTAATCAGATAAGCGTCATCCTTTCTTTTTTCCATAACTATTTCGTAAAAAACCAGATCATCCATACAAGGATTTCACCGGTTGGACTTGGATTGACTGCCAGACCGAATTGACGGATCATTAGCAGGATGTTCCGGATTCTTTCCTCACTAAATGAAAATTTTGCTCTGTGAAGAACATCATAATATTCATCCAAAACTTCCTGGTTATAGAGCGGAATAATATCACCAGCAGAGATGGCATCTACAACCCTGGCCGTAGCGGTATCTGTTTGTTTGGTTAATAAAGAGGAGACTAAAACATTCGTATCGAATACGGCATAATATCTCATTTATTTGTTTTCCTTTCAGCTCTTGCTGCTTTGATTTCTTCATTGATCTCATCAAGAGTCATTTCCGGAAGATGCGCTGCTTCTGCCCGTATATCGTCGATTGCCCTTTGGGCTTCTGTTCTGGTCATTCTTGTTTCAGGGAGAACGGCCGGAAAGGGAAGTCCTCTTACCATACGGGTACGTTCCATAAACATGCGAAGCGCTGTATTTAAATCCATACCCATAGCCTCATAAATCGCGATACAGTCTTCTCGCAAAGCTTTATCTGACCGAAATTGATTTAAAACTTGTTCTGCCATATCATTTCCTCCAATCATCAACTACAATTCAATTATAATATTAGTTGTTTTGTATGAATAGTATATCCATTCTGAAGGAAAAAGTCAATGCGTTTGACGTACAGTATTACGCATCGTTCTCTCAACTGTCAGTTGTAAGAGATGAAATTTCTATTGCCTTTGGCATGAATTGGGACTCCTTTTTTCTGAAGTATGGAACTGTCTGAGACTTACTGTCAGGTCAAAAGCTGGAACAAGTAGCAGATCGTACCGCGCCTTGATGTAATGCCTGTAAAACTTTCTTTGAAGTTCGGATAGATATGGAACTGCATCGATCAGCGCATTGATTTCATCAATATCAATGCGAGGCACAATCCGTTTTACAGCCTCATTGCAGCCTTCATACTCCGCACTTGTTAAGAAATCATGGTAATTGATTTTTCTGTCGTTCTGTCTGACGGCGGAGGTCGGATACTGATAGATTCTGGAATACAATGCGTCCTCGTTTGTCAATACCTCGTTCATGATCCTTTCGTCAGCCTGCGGCAGCAGACAGCTCCCACAGTCGTAGATGGGAGCAAGGCTCGTTTCTCCCGTACCTTCATCGAACAGGAACCCCCAGTTGCCATTGTGACGATCGAAGTTGCCAAGCAGCGCATCCGCAACGAACATATTCCAAAAGTGTTTTTCCAGAGCATCCGGTGATACATACTGCTGCTTTTCGATGGTATCGAGAATATCTTCAAGCTCCGTTCCCGTGCCGTTTGAATCCGATTCCAGAATCGTATTCTTGATGGAGCAGAAATCGAAAAATTTCTTTCCGTCTGCCGTGAAATCCCTGCAGGCGCAGACGATTTTCTTTTTTCCACTGACCTCAAAAGTTCCCAGCAGAGTTTCATGTGCCTTTACGCCGATCAGATTAAAAATGCTGCTGGCGATATGTTCGCTGAAACAGCTATTCGTATAGGAAAGCTCCGTGGGTCTCTTCCTGCCGGAGGGCGGAAACTTCAGCATATACAGCGTTTTGTTATACTCCACGGCAATCTTCTTTCCGTTTGCTCCATTGTATACTTTACCGAGTATCACTTTGCAGTTCGAAAAATCAATGATTTTAGCTATTTTTCATCACTCCCTTAAAGATATTTTGCTCTCAGATAGTCGGCGTGTTCCTTTGTGATTACGCCGTCGTTAATCTCCGCAATGTGAATGCTGCCGTACAGCTCTCCCCACAGGCAGTCGAGCAGCGGCGATTGGTTTTCCAGTCCTTCCTTGTAGGCATCCAAATCTTGCTGTAGATAGGTGGGCAGGCCATATTCATAGGAGCGTTCTCGCTGCGTCTGCCGGATTCCTTCGGCAGTCAGCAGTTCCATCGATACGTCGAGTGCCTTTGCAAGTTTATACACTGTTTCGGCGGAGCATTTTTCCAGTCTGGTCTTACCGCTGCATATATCATTCAGCGTAGCATGGGGGATTCCTGCGTCTACGGCCAACCTGTATTTGGTTATGTTTCGCTTTTTCAGCAAACTCTCAATTATCATTCCGGTCACATCCTCTCTACGTCTATTATATCGGCATACCGAAATAACGTCAAGAGCTGCGATATTTTAACAATTTGTTTTCCTCTCAGCGCTTGATGTTTTGATAACTCCATTTTATTTTAAGATGTTGAGGTCAAAAGGTATTTTGGCCCCTATGATGCACGGATTGCTCCTCGCTTTGCGCTACCGCAATCCTAAAACACCTCAAATCCGCTCATTTTTCTACGAAAAATGGCTACTTTTCGGTGTTTTACGGATCCCAAAGTCATGCTTTTTCGTGCAAGTACGAAACGCATGACCTTTTGACCCTTGCATCATTTTAAGTTATTCTGTAGGAGTTGTACATCCTTTTCAAAAAGGTTCTATAAAAATATTGATATTCCCGAATGGATTCTTTACAATATTTCCAGAGCGAGAAAGAGGGTCGATTCGATTGTCACAGAAAAATCATGAGTTCCGGGACGGGAAGCTTCTGCAGACAGACAAAAAGTATTCCCGCCTGAAGCAAAAGCAGAAAGATCAGATTGCCGAGTGGATGTACCTGGAGACACGGACGTACTATGAAAAGCATTACGTGTTTCCGGACGACAGGCATCTGGATGAAGTGGTAGGCAAGGTCTGCGACAGGATAGAAGAGGCTGATATCTGGATCCCTTACCGGGAAGTTTTGAAACATTACCGGAAAAAGCGCGCGAACCTCCATAAACGCGTGAGGAGGGCGCTGGATCAGCATGAAAAAAGGAAGCCGGATACCGTCTGCTTTACGAATATGTGCATGGTCTATGATGAGGAGGGCAATGTGCTCGCGTTGGATAAGAAAAATGACAGTTACACCGGCACGACTTTTCCGGGCGGACACGTGGAGGAGGGCGAGATCTTCAGCGAATCTGTCATCCGGGAAGTCCGGGAGGAGACGGGCCTTGAGATTCGGAATCCCAAGCTTTGCGGTATCTACCACTGGACGAGATCCGGGATACATAACGTGCTGCTTCTGTATAAGTCAAAAGAGTATACGGGCGTCGTGAAAAGCTCGGAGGAAGGGCCGGTCTACTGGATCCCTCTGGAAGAATATAAGAAAAAAGAACTTGCCGCCGGGATGGAGGAAGTGCTGCAGATTATGGAGTCACCGCAGGTGAACGAGTGCTATATGCGGCTGGAACATGGAGAATATGTGGGGACTCTGTATTAGCAGACTGCGGGATTCTTGCATAGATCATCCGGATTCGGATATTTCAGGGAAAGTACGCTTGCAAAGTTGAGAGGACCTCTGTATAATAAATGTATTGTGCCGGCGAGAAAATGTAAAGGGTATTTCCTCGCAGCGGCGAGAGAAGGGAAGGAAAAGAAAATGGCAGAAAAGACGATGGATAAGATTGTAGCTTTGGCGAAATCAAGAGGGTTTGTATATCCGGGTTCCGAGATTTACGGCGGTCTTGCGAATACGTGGGATTACGGAAATCTCGGCGTGGAATTGAAGAATAATGTAAAGAGGGCGTGGTGGCAGAAGTTCGTGCAGGAATCCCCGTACAACGTGGGCGTGGACTGCGCGATCCTGATGAATCCGCAGACCTGGATTGCCAGCGGCCATCTGGGCGGATTCAGCGACCCGCTGATGGACTGCAAGGAGTGTCACGAGCGTTTCCGCGCAGATAAGCTGATCGAGGACTATGCGAAAGAGAAGGGGATCGACATCGGGGAGAGCATCGACGGGTGGAGCCATGAGAAGATGGAAGCATTCATCCGGGAACATGAGATTCCGTGTCCGACATGCGGCAAGCATGATTTTACGGAGATCCGCGAGTTCAACCTGATGTTCAAGACGTTCCAGGGCGTCACGGAGGAC